>DRNA01000301.1 GCA_011322365.1 Aeromonadales bacterium
CAACAGCTTTCATAATCAATATACCGTTTTAGCATGCTAATCATTATTTTTTGGGGTATTTGTCTGCCCTCAGGGGTGAGGGAAATCGTAGTGTAACCTCATGTTGAGGTTTGACCGATAGACTCAGGCTATCTGGCTGGCTTCAGAGAGTAATAACCAGGAAGAATTACTTTCTCTTTGATCAGACTCTAATCGACGATCGAGTCCGAATTCAAGAAGTAACTTCTCAAAGGCTGGATTACCTCTGCGTCTCCTTTCTGAACGACGTTCGGGACCAATATATACAGATTCCGTTCGTGCTTGCTGGGTAGACATAGTTTCATTCTCTAAATGATTAAAAAGCTCTTGACGAAAAAAACAATCCCCCAAGATGCCGCAAATGTAACAGGAACACCAGATAAATTCAATTATCTTGTGGACCAGTGTACAAAAATAGGCGATTAAAGGGCATTTTTATTACATTTTCTCTAAAAAGTCGTCATCATGCGGATTTTTGTCACATTCCAATACACTATACCCAGGATTCATGCTAAATTTTCATCTCAGCAGAAAACCTCGAGATGTCGGCTTGATTACCTCACCAGGAAAACTTAAATCTTTCACTATGGCTTTAGCGGCTCAAAATACCGAGATGGCTCAACTTATCCAGCTTCATGGTATTGCAGATATGCAGCCCTGGAAAGCCGAACCTTTTACTAAATTAATTGGCTCTATCGCCTCCCAGCAGCTTTCGATTAAGGCCGCACACACCATTTTTTCACGAGTACTTAAACGATTTTCCGACAACCAGAATACCCTTGTTCCTGAAAAAATTGCCCAGGCCAGAACGGAAGATCTACGTGCATGTGGTCTATCTAACGCAAAATCCCGTTATTGCATTGGCATTGCCAACGCGGTAGTCGATAGTGACATCAACCTGAATACTTTAAATAAAAAATCGGCAGATGATGCTTTGAACGAATTAATACTGCTTAAGGGTGTTGGCAAATGGACCGCAGAGATGTTTTTAATTTTTGCCATAGGTCACAAGGATATTTTTGCGGTGGATGACCTGGGGTTACAAAAGGGGGTACAATTTTTACTGCAACGGGATTCACTACCTGACAAAAAGATCATGCTAGGCTATGCCGAACAGTGGCAACCTTATCGATCCATTGCCAGTTGGTATTTATGGCGTCTTGTGGAATCAAACAATATTAAGAACATTTAGTTAAGAGTCATAGGCAGGTACTTAAGAAAAATATAACCGTAAAAGGGGTGTCATTCCGAAAGCTTGCCCCATGACCGTAGGGAGTGCTTTGGGTGCTGTAATGGAGGAATCTTTCATTGACAACCGTATTAGCAGTACAAGATCTCTCCACTACGGTCGAGATGACAGGCTATTTTTTCTTAAGTACCTACCTATGACCTATGAGTAAAGAGTAAAGAGTAAATATATGATAAAAACTACGGCCCATTTTTTTACTAAAATCATGCAACGCTGGATGCCGGATGCTTTTGTTTTTGCCATCTTATTAACCTTTCTGGTTTTATTCAGTGGCATAATTTTTGAAAACAAAAGCGATACTGATATGAGCCTGTATTGGGGCGATGGTGTCTGGAATTTATTATCATTCTCAATGCAAATGGTGGTCATACTGGTCACTGGACATATTCTGGCGAACACTCGTTTAGTTGATAGCATACTGGCACAGATTGCAAGAATCGGAAATTCACCTACCAGGGCAATTATCGTTACAACAATGGTTGCCACCACCACCAGTTGGCTGAACTGGGGCTTTGGTCTGGTTGTAGGTGCATTAATCGCGCGAAAAATTGCTGAAAACAGCAGAGGAGTCCATTTCCCTTTGCTGGTCGCTGCAGCCTATTCGGGCTTTATTGTCTGGCATGCCGGACTTTCAGGCTCCATTCCCTTAAAAATTGCCACACCGGGCAACGATAGCCTGGGGCAATTATTGCACCAACAGGCTATACCGGTCA
>DRNA01000302.1 GCA_011322365.1 Aeromonadales bacterium
GGTCAGACTCAATCCGCCACTGGGATTGAGTTGTCTGAATTTTATATAGAGTTGGTAAACCCATTCATCCAGATCACGTTCACTTTTTGTGACCTGAAAAATATGATCAACCAGTTTTTTAAAGGTTTTTGTTTCGGGATTTAATTTGTCAATATTAAATAGAAGTTCCAAAGCTCTTATATTACCTGGTTGTATTTTTAAAATATTCAGCAACTCGAGTCGGGCTTTCTTGAAGTTAAGATTTTTTATTAACTGTAAGGATTTTTCTAATTTTTCTGTGACAGGATCCCGATCATCTTCTTCATCTGAACCCTCCAGGTAATCTGTATCAATGCTAATGGCTTTAGAAAAAAATTGATGGGATAATATAAAAGTAAGCAGGGCACCGGTAATAAGTCCTCCAACGTGGGCCATATAGGCAATACCGGTGTTTTCAGCCGAGGCATTTTCCCATACTTCTTTTATGATCCAGACAGGTAGCACTACCAATGCCGGTAATTTAATGTATTTGAAATAAGCAAAGAACCAGATGAAAAACTGGATCCTTTTTAAACCATAAATTGTGGCATAACTACCCATTAAACCAGCGATAGCACCTGAAGCTCCGATAAGTGGTATATAACTTTGAGGATTAACTAGAGTAAAAAAACTGGCTGCACCCAACCCGGATAATAGATAAATGGCAATGTATTTTAGAGCACCAAATATTTTTTCCAGACTAAAGCCAAAAATTAATAGAAAAATCATATTTCCAAACAGGTGCCAGAAATCACCGTGTAGAAACTGGTAAGTGAGGGCTGTTAGTAAGGAAAAATTGGCTGGTGTTAAACCGTACCTGATAAAATTCACCCGAGAAAGTCTTTCTTCAAACAGCTGTCTATTTTCCTGCCAGATTTCATAATCGGGGCTGGTTTTTTTAAATAAACCCTGAGCTAGTTTCTTATTCCATTTTTCATCGAAAATCATATTAACTGCAATATTGATTAGCTGATTATTATTTCTGTAATTTATGCTTTCTTTGTCTGTAGCAGGAGACATATTTTCGTAAAGCGGTATTTCAAGCTTTGCCAGAGGGGAGCTCACATAGAACGATAAAGCATCGTTAAGTTTTTTTTCATCATTTTGTTGAAATAACACAAACACTAATATGTTGATAAGAATTAAAGCCAGTGTGATAACTGGTGGGCTAGACCAGTTGATTTTTCTCTCGGCAGGAATGATTAATAGCATCGACTTGTCATTTTATTATTTGAAGAAAGGAGCCCTTTATTATTCAGCGAGTATATATTTAACAACATTTGTATTGCTGTCAAGTATTAACCATGCTGTGGAACTTATTTTTGACCGCAGGTTGACGGCTATAGAGGGACCCTTGAATAATAAGATAACATGCCTATGCATGTAACTCAGGTATTTACCTTAGGATGAAGAAGATCTCTGTCATCCCGACCTTGTGGAGGGATCTTAAAGCTTCAAGAGCCCTCCACAAGGTCGGGATGACAACTTAAACGTTAGAAAATGTATTTCTATTTCAACAAAATTAATATTATTCCATCAGTTAATAACACGGCTGAGTTAAATGCATAGGCATGTAAGATAAAAAAAAGCCCTGTTGAAAACAGGGCTTAATTTTTGATATTACCTCTAACCGCCAATAACACCATTCACAACGGGTTCGAAGGCTGTCAGGCTATCCATAAGAGCTGAATTTCCTAACCCATGATTAGGGAATACATTCTGGAAATTACCTTGATCACCATGAAGCGCCATATAGTTCAATACCACGGTTTCCACCAGCAGGTTGACGTTGTTTGCTGCAGGGGTTGAAGCTGTTTCAACTGAAGCGTCTGAACGCATGTAACCGATTTGCTGGTGATTCGCCTGTTGCTCGGGTGTTGCACCGATAATAACTGGCCTGCTGGCTGGGTTGTACACCATAAAGAAAGAAGCTGCAGTAGATGAGTTATCCCCCTGCCATGCGCCTTTGCCGCGCCCTTCCGGTGAATTATCAACGGTGCCATCACTGGCGACTGAACCATCACTGAAGACATACATCATCAATGGCACACCCAGGCGGGCGGCATATTCAAGACAGGCCCCCATGCAACGACCGGCACGAAGGTCACGGGTTTCACCGGCCGCTCTATCGCCAGTATGATAATCATAACCACCCATGGTAATAGTACCTGCGCCAGCAAATCCATTCATTACCAGTTTCATTACAGCTGCTGTTTTCTGGAACTCTCTTTCATCTGAAAACTCCTGATCGGCAAAAATACCGTTAGCGCCAACAATGTCAGGATCCAGTGCGGGGTTTAAAGTGGTCGGGTCGCCAAATCTATCGGCTAAATCGGCACTTTTAACATAGTTACATTTCACAGCATCTTTGATGGATGCATCGTCAGCGACCTGAGAATTAACTTTGGCCATTTTCTGAGCACTGATACGTTCCATGGATTCCATAACGGCTACCGCATCATCCTGACTCAGTAGACTGGTTAAATCACCAATATCCACCAGACCGGTTACATCAGAACCGCGATCAACCTTGGTGGGTCTGACAGCCGGATCGATCATGGCCGCTGGTGCCATAGAGTTTCCACCGGAATCTGTCGCTTGAGAACCGATCAGTGTCAATAACGAGCCATCAGCTCCAGCTTTATTAATAGCATACATGGGATTATGTGGGTTGTTACCCGTATCATTATCAGAACGGGCAGGGATCACCGCACCATTGATATTGGCGCGATTGGCAACACTGACTTTTTCCAGCATACCTCTTAAAAAGGCACTGTCAGAATGAAACGAAAGCCCCAGTTCATTATTGATAAAATCATTGGTGCCCGTTGTCATATTGACAATGGAGGGGATCATGTCGCCTGGTAGCCCCAATTTACTGTAACCGGCGCTGGTGAGGAAATCCATCTGACCACCTTTACCACCGACGAGTACATTTGATCCCGAGATATTGGCACCACCAGCCAGGTCAAAACAGATAAAAGGAATTTTACCTGCGCCCTGAGTTGCTATACCGCAGGCAGCCTTCAGTGTTTCAATATCAGCTGACAGAGCCGCCTGAGCAGCTCTCGGATTTGCAAAAAGACTGAATATCGAGCCTGCTGTTACTGTAGCGGCTCCCGTCATAAAGCCCTGTGCGATGAATTCTCTACGCGTAACCGGACGTTTATGATCGGCATGACGTAAAGGTTCATCGATACCGATTGTTTTTTTGTTCTTACTCATAATTTATAACCTCACTTCTAATTCGTTAACCTACTGGCTTAATCTGACCGCCATTACTGGACGATCATCGCTGCATTACCTACTGCAGCAGCACAGACTGCTTTCACCACTGTTTTGGTGCGGTCTGCCGCACAATTGCTTCCACAAACAGTGAGTCGGTCAATCAGGTTATTTAATTCAGCTTTTACACTGGCGGTATCGGGTTGAGTAGCAACATTAGTGTTTAATACTCGTGTCAACAATTGGTCAATGACCATATCTCTACCTGCTGCATTGAACGCCGTTGCTGCCGGGGCTGTAAATGTAAATCCCGGGAAGTAGGCAGAACGTAAGCTGGAATCTTCTGCCAGAGCATTACAATAGGATATTGCCATCTGTGTCACGGCCATCTGTTGAGCAGATGCAAATGTATTAATATCAACATTTGACGGTAGTGCCTGCTTCACGGTGTTGAAAGTATTAGCAACATCGGGGCTGGTCATGGGTACCGTAGTCAGTGTCGACA
>DRNA01000303.1 GCA_011322365.1 Aeromonadales bacterium
AAAAGAAGGATCGATAATCGGGAGCCCCTGCCTTATATTACCGGAGTGGCTTATTTTTGTGGTTTGCCTTTTGTTGTGGATGAACGGGTTTTAATACCACGATCACCTATTGCTGAATTAATTGAACAGGGCTTTTCTCCCTGGATTAAAGACGAACCTCAACGGATACTGGACCTGTGTACGGGTTCGGGCTGTATCGCTATTGCCTGTGGGTATGCTTTTCCCGAGGCTGAACTGGTGGCTACAGATTTGTCTGAACAGGCATTGGAAGTTGCCGAAATTAACCGCATAAAACATCATCAACAAAACCGTTTGAGCCTGGTTCAGGGTAATTTATTTGATGCTTTAAAAACTTGCGGCAACACGGTTAATCAGCAATTTGATATTATTGTAACCAATCCGCCCTACGTTGATGCCGAAGATATGGCTGATTTGCCAACAGAATTTCTGCTGGAGCCGGAACTGGCATTGGCAGCGGGTGATGATGGTCTGGAGTTAGTTCATACTATTCTACAGCAGGCGGCCGATTTTTTAACCACAGAAGGTCTGTTAGTGGTTGAAGTTGGAAATAGTGCGGCTGCTCTGGAACAATCTTACCCTGAAGTTCCTTTTACCTGGATAGAATTTGCTCATGGTGGGGATGGTGTGTTTGTATTAACCCGTTCTCAATTAATGACACATTTTGCCTTATAAGTTATGTATTAAAAACAGCTAGTGGTGACTTTTATCAGGCTGTAAGATTAAATACTTCACCCTGATAAATTCGCGTATGGCAGGGGTTACCGCCTATCCAATAACTTAATTCAGCGGGATGTTGTAAATCCCAAATGGCCAGATCGGCTAATTTACCGACTTCTATACTGCCGGTTTGTTTTTCTAAACCCAAAGCTTTGGCCGCGTTAATGGTCATTCCTCGCAAGGCTTCCTGCGGAGTGAGTTTGAACAGGGTAGTGGCCATATTCATTGTTAACAGGGGAGACAGAACCGGTGAACTGCCCGGATTAGCATCGGAGGCTATTGCAATAGCAATACCTGCTTCTCTCAAGGCTTGTACAGGTGGCAATTGAGTTTCTGATAGAAAATAATAGGCCACAGGTAATAATACTGCTGTAGTAGAATTTGTTTGCATTGATTTAATACCTGATAAGCTCAGATATTCAAGGTGATCAGAAGAAAGTGCCCCCAATTCGGTAGCCATCCTGGTACCCTGGCTGTCAGAGAGTTGCTCCGCATGTATTTTTAATTTTAATCCTGCCTCTCTGGCTGCCAATAGCAACTTTTTACTTTGAGTCAGGTTAAAACCGACAGTTTCACAGAATACATCAACGGCATCAGCAAGGTTGTTACTTACAACCTCTGGTAATAATGAGCCGATAATCCAGTTAATATATTCCTCAGCCCGTCCTTTAAACTCAGGGGGTAAGGTGTGGGCGGCTAGTAAAGTACGTTCTACATGAAGTGGAAACTGTTTAGCGATTTTATCGGCAACGCGTAGCATTTTCAGTTCGGCCTGTTGATTGAGCCCGTAACCGGATTTAATTTCGATGCCGGTAAACCCTGAATTTAACCAGTTCATAAGTCGTTTTGTAGAATCTTCAAACAGTTTTTCTTCAGAGGCTTTTCGGGTAGCCTCTACCGTAGAGAGTATTCCACCGCCCTGACGGGCGATGGTTTCATAAGAGATACCGGATAATCTTTGCTGGTATTCTTCAGCCCGATTTCCGCCAAAAATCAGATGGGTGTGGCAATCGATCAGGCCGGGTGTCACCAGTCGCCCCTGAAAATCGATTTCTTTTGTGATATTCTCTTTGAGTTCTGCTGTTAGATGTGTTGAAGAACCTACCCACTGAATATGTTGTTGATCGATGATAATGCTATCAGGGATACCTTTATCATCAATGATGTGTACATCACTTTGCAGACAGGGTTCAATATTCAGGTTTTTCAGTAAAATCATAAGGTTAATGTGTAAGTTTGGGGTTGAACAGAATGGTAAGGAGCAAATATGGTAAATTAAAGTGACAACTCATTTTGGTAATATTACCATTATTTTTGTTGTAAGCTACTATATTATTAGCAACGCCTGTTGTGAATGGTTTATAAAGGTTGTTTTATGTCTCTATCATTAGATGATAATACATTAGAAGGTAAAAAAATTCTCGTTGCTGAGGACGACTATGCCAATCAAAAAGTCGCCAGTATGTTCCTGAACAAAATTGGTTGTAATACCGAAATAGCAGAAAATGGTCAGGTTGCGGTAGAAATGGTGCTTGAGGGTGATTATGATTTGATTCTAATGGATTGTAGAATGCCGGTAATGGATGGTCTGGAAGCTACTCGACAAATTAGAGCTCGAGAAACTTTAAGGGTTCCTATTCTGGCGATGACCGCGAATGTGGATCATCAGGATAAAGAAAAGTGTTTTGCTGTAGGTATGGATGGTTTCATCAGTAAACCGGTTAATCTCAAAAAGTTGCAGGCGTCTATTAGTGAGTTAATATTTGAGTCATAATATCGCTATTGTTTTTTGATATATTGATATGGCTATGAACAAAACCTCAATTCTGGCAAATAATATACTCACTACAGAAGGTTGGTTATCTGATCAGCTACTCACTATTGAAGATGGAATTATTACCTCCATTTCCACGCTAAATTCTTCCCCTGATTCAGTTGAACAACAATCACCCACGAACGACCTGAAAACAAAAATACCAGCAGATTGCAAAGTCAATTATCTTATACCCGGAATGCCTAACATGCATTCACATGGTTTTCAGTGGGCACTTTCAGGCCTTGCCGAAAATTATTCCAGAGCTGATGATAGTTTCTGGAGCTGGCGTCAGTTAATGTATAAATTTTTACAGATCCTTCAGCCGGAAGATTTAGAGATTATTGCACAGGCCTTGTATGTGGATATGTTGAAATCGGGATACACTTCTGTAGGTGAATTTCACTATTTACATAATGATTGTTCAGGTAGTCCTTTCCAGCAAAAAGAACTTTTATCAATCACTATGATAGAAGCAGCGTTAAAAGTAGGAATTTCAATTTGCCATTTGCCGGTTTTATATCAATATGCAGGATTTAACAAACAGCTACTTGAAAAAAATCAGCAACGTTTTTTCCTTTCAAATAACAACTTCATTACTGTGGTAGAGAATCTCAGGCAGCAATATCAACATCATTCCATGGTTAACATAGGGTTTGCACCGCATTCGTTAAGAGCCGTGGATATTGAAAATCTGGTTGAAATTGAGCAATTACTGGCAACAGATAAGCCCGTTCATATCCATATATCAGAACAGAAATTAGAAGTGGATAGCTGTATAACTCATTTTAAGAAAAGGCCCGTTGAACTTCTTTATGAAAAGCTGGATATCGATCACAAATGGTCTCTGATACATGCAACCCACACAGATGAAAACGAAATACGATTGATGGCAAACAGTGATGCAACTGTAGGACTTTGTATTACCACTGAAGCAAACCTCGGTGATGGCTTTTTTAATATGGATTCTTTTTCAAAATCTAATGGCAGCTGGGGAATTGGTTCAGATAGTCATATTTCCATTGATGCAGTAGAAGAATTAAGATGGTTGGAGTATGGGCAGCGATTACAATTAAAGCAGCGCGCCTGTTACGCATCAGAGAACAAAAAAAACACATCACAAAATCTGTATCTTGATGCAGTAAAGGGTGGGGCAAAATCTCTGGGATTTAAACAGGGTGACATCGCAGTTGGAGAGAAAGCTGATTTTGTTTCTTTAACAGTCCCATACTGTTACCAGGAGCTAACTCCTGAGCAAATTTTATCAAAATGGATTTTTTCAAAACGTGAAAACTGGATTGAAAGTGTAATGGTGTCGGGTTGTTGGGTGGTGAAAAATAAACAGCATATTCTGGATGATTTTTTACGGGAAAATTACGCTAAAATCCTGAACAAAATTTTATCGAATTGTTAAGAACATAAGTAATTGATTTATGCCTGTTTAAACTTCTTTTAACTGTTTTTCAATTTCATCAAAAAAATGCTTAATATCGACAGGTTTTGTTATGTAAGCACACATGCCAGCATCATAACATTGCTTCTCGGTATGCTCCAGAGTTCCTGCTGTTATGGCTATAATAGCTGTGTGCCGATTCATTGAGCTTTGGTTTGTTTGAATTTCTCTGGTGGCATCAAGGCCATTCATTATCGGCATTTGACAATCCATAATAATTAACTGATATTTCTTTTTCAGTGCTTTTTCTACTGCCTCATGCCCATTACTGGCAAGATCAACATTAAAACCGGCTTTTGTTAAAATGGTGTTTAATACTAACTGGTTTGAAGGGTTGTCTTCAGCCAGTAAAATATCCCCCTGGTAGATCTTTTGTTGTTGCTGAGTACTATGTTGATTACCATTTTTTGTTTTGGGTTCTATTTTTGCAGGAAAGAAAAGATAAAATGAGGTGCCCTTATTGATTTCACTTTTAACATTGATTTCACCACGCATTAAGGTGATTAATTCTTTAGAGATAGTTAACCCTAATCCTGTTCCTCCAAATTCCCGCGTAGTTGATGAATCAGCTTGCTGGAACGCACTGAATATCTGCTGTAATTTATTTTCAGCAATACCGATGCCGGTATCTGTAATAGTGATATTTAATGCATAGGGATTTTCTTTGGAGTCAAACATAATTTTTGCAGAAACTGTTATTTTACCTTTTGCAGTAAACTTGATTGCATTGCCGATAAGATTGACTAATATCTGCGTCAGTCGAGTAGGGTCAATATAAACTATCCAGTTTTTAATGCCATCAATAGAAGAAACAAACTCAATATTTTTATCTTCTACTCGATGCCTGAAACTTGAAATGACATTATTAATTTTTTCATAAGCATCAATGTATTCATTTACCAGATGAAGTTTTTCTTTTTCTATTTTTGAAAAATCTAAAATATCATTAATTAATAATAATAAGTGTTCTGTAGATAACTTGGCAGTTTCAATAAATTCTTTCTGTTCTTTATCCAGTTGAGTATGTTCAATTAGCTGTAACATCCCAAGTGTACCATTCATTGGCGTTCTTAATTCATGGCTCATGTTGGCCAGAAAATCTGATTTAGCCTGATTAGCTTTTTCAGCATTCAATTTGGCCAGCAGCAGATCTTTGGTATATCTTGCTTCCGCTTTTCTGGCCTGCTTCATCGCTGAGGCAAGTAGGTTAATATCATCCTCCAGAGAACCAAGTTCGCCGCCATTGTCTGATTCGATATGAATATTAAAGTCTCCTCCGTTTAATTTCCTTACAGCTCTCGATATATTGATGATACTGTTCGATATGGAGTTTCCGATAACTACCGCAATTAATGAAGCGATGACAAGAGTGATTAATGCAATTAATCCTCCAGAATAAATGATCTGCTTCTGTTTCTGAATTAACAGATGCGTACTGACAATGACTTCAACTGTACCAATTACCTGTTTTGTAGAGGAACTAACATCACTGGAGAAATCATCTACATCTAACACTTCTCGATAAACATTTTCTGAAAAACTAAGTGTTTCATTTCCAGGTACAGGCTTATCATTAGCATTAACCTGGTGCAGAATAGAACCATCTGATTTTCTTATAATAACAGCTTTTACTTCAGGTTGTTGAATAAGGCTTTTCATGACGCTATCAAGTACATCTACATTATTAGTGAGTAGGCCATATTCACTTGACGGTGCAAGTTGTTGTGTCATTAAGCTGGCTTTATTAACCAGTTCCATCTTTGCATTATTTAATAACAGGGGTAAGAAATAACCCGTAAGGAAAATAAAAGTTAAAATAATGGGTGTGATTCCAAAAAGGTACAGTCGTTTTTTAATACTCCAGGAACGAATCATTTCTTTTCACTCCAGGATTTCAAGGTCTTTTTAATGGATTTTTTTAGAGCGTCGTCTTTAAATTCTGCTAAATTTAAAGAACTGGCGACTTCGACATTCTGAATCACTTCAAAATCATCTGGGTAAAATGTTTCGCCTGAAATATCTGGACTTGATGCGATTTTTTCAACCAGTTGATTAATAAGAATCTCCGGGGTTGAGTAACAACTGGCAATAATTCCCGCTTTGACAAAACCTCTGGAATTTCCGAATAAGGGTTTCTGATGACGGTATGATGTCAGTAATATCGTTTTGGCAGTTCGGGCATTAAATAAACTATTATCAAGAGGTGCAATAATATAGTCTGTAGTTTTGAGTAGATCGACCAGAGTTTTAATTAATTTTTTAGACTGATTGACTTCTTTCGCAACTAATTTTAATTGATCAGGAAAGATGTTTTTTAATTGTTTCACCTGAGTACGAGTAGAGGGTGAATATAAAATACCCACACGTCTTTTTTGGGGCAAAAATTGAGAGGCTAAAGCTAATTGATGAATTAATGGTTGATCAACAAAAAACTTATTGGCATTTTTCAGAACCGTATTATTATTAATATTAACCTGTTGATATTGACTCTCTGTCAAATAAAAGGCAAAAACAGGCGTTGAAACCGGGCAGTTGGATATGGCTTTTAGAGCGTTGACACCCGAAGTTATAAAATGTGCCTTTTTATTGATAAAGTCACATCTTCTGGCTTCATTTAAAGTGATGGGAAGAATACTAATCTGGGGTAATTTGTTTGTGAGCTGTTGATAAAAAGCACTAAATATTTTTCTTGAAGAAGACGGGATGTAATACCAGACTTCTGAAGTATTCATTACTACCTTTTCATTACGGGTTAAATTTGTATGAGAAGCAGAAACTGTTTCTGATGATTTAGCCTCATGAGGATTCCACATCAACAATATGCAGGTAGATACAAAAAATATAAAAGGTATGCGGAAGCCTCGTTTTTTAACGAGCAGACTAACCCCCACAAGAGATAACAATCCCATTTTACATCTTTTAGCAACTCCAGCAGACACCGTCAAAACTCCTTTGACTCATGATTCTATCTCCACATACACGATTACTCGAACCCTTTTCACTGTTAACCATGGCCATTTGAGCCTTCGATATTTTCTCATCGTTTCTGAGCAAACACAACTTATTCCAGTGTGAGAGGTTTTAACCATTATTACTGTATTCTCAAAAAACTTGATTTTATAAACACCAGTCGATGGCTTGTTGATGATGTTCGGTTAAAGCCCGGTTGCATCTGGAAAAATGCTTGCACCCAAAAAAACCTCGATAAGCCGATAGTGGTGATGGGTGAGGGGCTTTTAACAAAGTATGTCGATCGCCATCTATCAGGCTTGATTTTCGTTGTGCATTAGCGCCCCAGAGTATGAATACGATATGAGCACAATGTTGACTGATCAGCGAAATAACACGGTCGGTAAATCGTTCCCACCCCAGGTTTAAATGAGATTGAGGCTTATTTTGTTCAACAGTTAACAGGGTATTCAGTAACAGCACACCCTGTTTGGCCCAGTTAACTAATGAACCATTTACGGGCATGGCACAACCCATGTCATTGTGTAATTCCTTAAAGATGTTCTGTAGTGAGGGGGGGGGCTTCGTTCCTGGTAAAACCGAAAAACACAGGCCATGAGCCTGAGAAGGACCGTGATAGGGGTCCTGACCCAGCAGCACCACTTTGAGCTCATTTAAAGGTGTGAGTCTAAACGCTTCGAAAATATGATCATCGCCAGGGTAAATAATTTTCCCCTGGCGTCGTTGCTCAGAAATTTTCTGTAATATCTGTCGAAAATAGGGCTGTTGTTTCTCTTCGCTAAGTAAGTTTTTCCAACTCTGATTTGGCCGGCATTGGTTCATAGGGTATTTCTTAATGGCATTGTTTATCATACTATTATCTGGCACACTCTCACCAGTTGCAACAAAACATTTTCAGGAGCCTTACTTTGTCTATATGGTTTAATGCGGTTGATATTGATCAGGTAAATGCGTTTTCCAACAAAGGCCTCACCCATACATTAGCTATTCATATTGATGAGATAACTGACCATCAACTCAAGGGCTCCATGCCAGTAACTGAAGCTGTTTTGCAGCCCATGGGTTTATTACATGGCGGGGCCACCATTTCACTTGGAGAAACTCTGGCAAGCATCGCAGCTTATCTTACCATCGATCCACAAAAATATGCCTGTGTGGGTCAGCATATTGATGCAAATCATATTAAATCAGCCACAAATGGTGTG
>DRNA01000304.1 GCA_011322365.1 Aeromonadales bacterium
GCCTTTTTTAATATCTCTACTTCCTCTTTGAGTTTTTTATTTTCTTATTTGAGTGTAGTTAGTTCGGCTTGATTTTCTTTTCTGGGTCTCCCTTGACTTTGAAAAGCGTGTTCGTTTTAGTTATAGAGCTGATTTCGACGTATGCCTAATTCTAAAGTTATTTCACTAGCTGGATGATGACCAGTTTCTAACAATCGAACAGATTCCTTTTTCATTTCATAGAATACGTTTGATAAGGTTGTCTTTTTTTTCATTTGGATACTTCTGTGGCAACATTGTCGCTGATTTATAGTATCCGTCAAATCGTGGAAGCTTCAGCCTGCCCCTTTTCATCCTTTTTCCCAATCAGTGGGTTTGGCACTTATCAAACTTAAAAAATATATGTAAAAAAATTATTTTTCTATTAGTTATTTATCTTTTGTTTCAATGACACGCAGAGAGAATATCAGAGTACCCTTCCTCTGCGATATGTTCCAAATTAAATGCTGGGTTGAAATGAACTTTGTGACTTAGAACAGATCCCTTTGAATTGTTTCCACCTGGAATTTTTCTTGTATTTTTTACCATCTGTTCCTTTCCAGGTGATAACAAGTCGTGCTTTCTTCGAAGTCTTTTTACCCGGTGATCCTGAAATTTTTGTGCTGAGGGTTGAGGTGGTCTTGCCAGCTTTGGGCCTTTGCCAGGAGAATTTTTTACCATTTTTCCCAGGTTGTATTTCAAGCCAGGTCTTTCCATTCACTTTAACATCGGTTTTGATTGTTGCATCGAAACCAAAATTGAAAGGACAACCAGCGGTGAGTTTTTTGGACTTGGGAGCAAAGGAAACAATCTTCACAGAGTCTGAGTGTACAATATCTGGATATTTAACAGTAACAACATAGTTACTGCCTATGTCCTGAATACGTGTGATTTGAGCATTATTTTTTACATAGTTACCGGCAGCCTGACCAAGTCTGCCTGATACGAGGTTGATAAGTTTATTAGACAAAAACTTGTTGAGGTTCACACTCATTGCAGCTCTAACTTCAGCTTTGTTGAACTCTTTCATGAATTCCTGCTTTGCCGTACTACGTATATTACCTTTAATATTATAGAAGTGAGATGCTACGTTTTTCATGCTTTGCAAGATCCATGAATCCAATTTCAGATCGAAATCTAAAGTCAGGTCTACTGGAACTAAACTGATTGTAGTACCACTAAAGCCAGGTTTAAACCACCCATAGATGTGTGCATTGTTGATATGACCCTTGTGATTCATCAGGTGCGCTTTGCAGGGATTTTTCTTTCGCCGGTTAATACACCCTATGCGTATCTCGTTTCCAGCGCTTTCGAAAAATATACTAACTTTCAGCTTGTCTCCATCTGTCTTGACATTAAGGGACTGTGTTGAAAAGTCGTCGATATAAGCGTTATATCGTTTTAGGCTGAATTTGCCGCCGAGCTTTACAGTTTTGCTACGAGGGATATTTAAGGGTTTTTTCCTACCAGACGGAAACAGCAAATAGGAACTATCTGTTTGCCATGTACCGCCTCCGGAGGATCGGAAAGACCCCCAATTATCTAGATTAAGCTGGAAACCAGCCATATATGAATTTATGGCCGTAATCACACTGGCTTTAGGGATTTTTACTTTCCTGGTCTCTGCTAGTGCTATTGGTGAGGTTTGCAAGGCCAACAATGCTATAAAAATCAGGTTTAATATTGCTCGTCTTTTATTAGGATATACTAATAATTGTGTATGATTGGTAAACTGTGCCATTAACATCTTAAAACTCATTGTAAAACTCCTCAGTTAATATCTCAAAGGTAAAAATAGGAAGCATAAAATTTAATTTTTCATCAAGATCTGCATTTATAAAATACTACGATAGCACTGGATTTATTGTTAAAAATACCAGTTAGAGACTAAATCCTAACGTTATTTGTTCGTTGCAATTTAAGCCAAACTATCAATAACTAGAATTATAGTCAGGGTAAATATGCGGATAAAAATGTAAAATATTTTTATTCTGATAGTTGATTCTATCGCTGATAGTAAAAGCAAAACTAGCGATTATTCTATTGTTCAACATCACTTAATGCTCCTGAAAAATTTTAATTTTTAATGCTTAATTCAAGTTGTTATTTTGATTGTCCTGAATGTTAGGCAACCTGCTATCACATCGTGTTTGTACTCTACTAAAAGCATGGAGGAGGATCTTGACTTTCGATGAATCAGTCAAAAAAGTCATAATTAGAATAAGGAAACAATGGTATGAAAAGTTAAGCGATTGAAAATAGTACCATTTCCGTTTGTTCAGTTAGTAAAAAATTTTCATATGAAATAAAAATAGTCAAATTTGGTCACATTTTATTTTATCTAAATTCAACAAATAATCGCTTCTTTGTTATTTAACTCTGTTAATTAGATTCAATGGGTAGATAATAGAACAGAAAACGGAGAGGTTAGCATGGGTAAATATCTGGCCACACAAACTTTTATTAGGCAATACATAAATGTAAAAAACTAAACTCGTCACATCATTTTATTGGAGTTTAATCAGCTATGAGCCTGAAACAATATGAACACCTGAACCAATAGAATACGATGGCGCTTATTAGCAAGTTTTGAAAATCAAATTACTACCATAGTTCATGTGAACGAGAGAGGTTTTCTTTTCTGGCTTGCTTTAAAGTAGTTATAAAGGCAGAGCAGGTTAAGATTATTAAAAAGCTGTGTTTACCCGGGATGCTTTTTCTGTCAATTCCCCGTAAAATAGCTGCCATTGAAACTCTCCATCAGTATTTACAGGTGAATCATGAACAATCAGTTTGATCAATTCCTCGAAACCCAGCTTGAAGACCTGAAAACTCAGGGTTTGTATAAAGATGAGCGGGTTATTGTCTCGCAGCAATCGGCTGATATTGAAGTGAGCTCTGGTGAGCATGTGCTTAATTTCTGTGCCAATAATTACCTGGGGCTCGCTAACAATCCAGCTTTGATTGAGTCGGGCAAAGAAGGGTTGGAAAAACACGGTTATGGCATGGCATCAGTTCGCTTTATCTGTGGCACTCAGGATGTTCATAAAGACCTTGAGAATGCCATCAGTGAGTTTCTGGGTATGGAAGATACCATTTTGTATTCTTCCTGTTTCGACGCTAATGGCGGCTTATTTGAGACTTTACTGGGCGCTGAAGATGCCATTATCAGTGACTCACTTAATCATGCCAGTATTATTGATGGGGTACGTTTAAGCAAGTGTAAGCGTTTTCGCTATCAGAATAATGATATGGCCGATCTGGAAGCCAAATTGCAACAGGCAGATTCTGAAGGTGTCCGTTTTAAGCTCATTGCTACTGATGGGGTCTTTTCCATGGATGGCATTATTGCCAACTTACCGGCTATCTGTGATCTGGCGGAAAAATATGATGCCCTGGTGATGGTGGATGATTCTCATGCGGTAGGTTTTACTGGGGAAAAAGGACGGGGTACACATGAATACCATAACGTCATGGGGCGGGTAGATATAATAACGGGTACCCTGGGTAAAGCATTGGGCGGTGCATCCGGTGGATTTACTTCAGCCAGTAAAAAGATAGTTGACTGGCTTAGAAATCGATCCCGTCCTTATCTGTTTTCTAACACTCTGGCGCCGGTGATTGCCCATGCGTCAATAAAAGTGCTGGATTTGTTAAAAGAAGGTGATGCGCTACGCCAGAAATTGCGGGACAACAGTCGCTACTTCAGAGCTGAAATGACCGCATTAGGTTTTGATCTGGTTCCGGGTGATCACCCGATTATTCCGGTGATGCTGGGGGATGCCAAACTGGCTAAAGCCATGGCGAATAAAATACTTGAAGAAGGTATCTATGTGATTGGTTTTTCATTTCCGGTGGTACCGAAGGGCCAGGCGCGGATCCGTACGCAGATGTCAGCAGCACACACTAAAGAACACATTGATAAAGCCGTTGCGGCCTTTGCTAAAGTTGGTCGTGAATTAGGAGTAATTGCATGAAAACCCTGACCAAGCTAAAAAAACAGCCGGGGATGTGGATGGTGGATCAACCCTTGCCCGAAGTGGGTCACAATGACGTCAAAATCAAAATTAAAAAAACGGCTATCTGTGGTACCGATATGCATATTTATAACTGGGATGAATGGTCACAGAAGACCATACCGGTGCCGATGATTGTGGGGCATGAATTTATTGGTGTAATAGACGCAGTAGGCTCTGAAGTTAGTGCTTACAAACCGGGCCAGAGAGTTTCTGGTGAAGGCCATATCACCTGTGGTCACTGTCGAAATTGTCGAGCGGGTCGCCGGCATTTATGCCGAAATACCGTGGGCGTGGGGGTTGATCGCCCGGGAGCTTTTGCCGAGTATCTGGTCATCCCACAGGATAATGTTTTTCCTATCCCCGATAATATTTCAGATGATATGGCTGCCATTTTTGATCCATTTGGTAATGCGGTGCATACCGCACTTTCGTTTGATCTGGTGGGTGAGGATGTACTCATTACCGGCGCAGGGCCGATTGGTATTATGGCGGTAGCCGTTTGCAAACATGTGGGCGCTCGCCATGTGGTTATCACCGATGTTAATCCTTACCGACTGGATCTTGCCATCAAAATGGGGGCAACGCGAGCGGTTGATGTTTCTAAACAAAACCTGGCGGAAGTAATGAAAGATTTAGCCATGACCGAAGGTTTTGATGTGGGCCTGGAAATGTCCGGTGTGCCGTCTGCATTTAAAGGCATGCTTGAAGCTATGAATAACGGTGGCAAAATCGCCATGCTGGGCATTCCGCCCGGTGATATGGCCATTGACTGGAATCAGGTCATTTTTAAAGGGTTAAAAATAAAAGGTATTTATGGTCGGGAAATTTTTGAAACCTGGTACAAAATGGTCTCCATGTTGCAATCTGGGCTGGATATTTCACCGGTGATTACACATCATTTTAAAGTGGACGATTTTCAACAGGGGTTTGACGTTATGGGTTCCGGTCAGTCTGGTAAAGTGATTTTGAATTGGGATTGATAGCACTCTCTATCAGAAAAATATTTGGAACATCTTATGGCTAATAAACTAGATATTGAATGGGGCTGGCGGGAATTCGATGATTTGAGCAATAGCGAACTCTATCAGATGCTTCAACTGCGGCAGGACGTTTTTGTGCTGGAGCAGAATTGTCTCTATGCCGATATTGATGGGGAAGATTATTATCACTGGCATTTGCTAGGTTATGATCTGGATAGTGAAGGTTCTTTTACTGGTGAGCATCTTGCAGCTTATTTGCGGTTGATTCCACCGGATCATCATGAGTCTGGTTGTGTGGCTATCGGTCGTGTGGTGAGCGATCAACAATATCGTGGGTTTGGACTGGGCTATCAGCTAATAGAGCAGGCCATACAGTTTTGCGATAAACATTTTCCCGGCATGGTGGTATTTTTATCGGCTCAGGAACATCTTGAAGATTTTTATAAAAACTTTGGATTTTCAACGGTCAGTGAAATGTATCTCGAAGACGATATTCCTCATATCGATATGAAAAAAATACCTAAATTTAATTAGAGAGGAATGGCAATGGCCTTTAGCCGAATTTCTGTGGTTGATGCAGATAAACTGATACAAAATGACAATGTGACGGTGGTTGATATCCGTGATCCGGCCTCGTTTGCTAATGGCCGCATCAAAAATGCCATACGTGTGGACAATAATAACATTCAGTCAGTTATAGCCGAGACCGATAAAAGTAAACCGCTCATTGTTGTTTGTTATCATGGCAATAGCAGTATATCAGCCGGTGGTTTTTTTGATTCTCAGGGATTTGAACAGGTGTATAGCCTGGATGGTGGTATGACTGGCTGGATGTTGAGTAAACCGGTGGTCCAGGATTAGTTAATTACATCATTAAAAATTTTTTAAAAATGAGACCAGTTATCACGGGTTTACCTACTTCTTCTTTAAAGAGCTTCTGGATACCCTGCATGGCTTCCTTTTGAATCACACTCCTCTGTTTGATATCTCTTAACTTCTCTTCTGGCAAAGAGCCCAGGTATTCCACCAGGAAATCTTTAATAAGTGGCATATTGTCGTCCACCAGGGCTTTGTTGGCTTTAGTGGTAATAATTCGGGGCAGGGTGTTCAGAAACCCCAGGCGACCGTTCTTTTTGACAAAATTGGTAATCAGATAGGGCTCAACCATAACATAAACGGTTTCTTTGCCGGGGTCGACTTCCTCAGC
>DRNA01000305.1 GCA_011322365.1 Aeromonadales bacterium
CAACTGATTGAGCGAACCATGAGTTCAGCATTAGCCAAATTTGAAATAGCAATCGCGGTAGAAACACAGTATCTACCGGAACAATCTGAACCAGCTCAGGAAAAATTTGTGTTTGTGTACGAAATATCTATCCATAACAGGGGGCAGGAAGCGCTACAACTTATCAGCAGGCATTGGGTGATTACGGATGGGAACCAACAGGTATTGGAAGTTGATGGTGCCGGGGTTATTGGCCAGCAACCGAGGATAGAGCCAGGTGAAACCTACCGTTATTCCAGTGGAACATTGCTGGAGACGCCGGTAGGTATGATGGAAGGAACCTATGATATGGTTTCCGATGACGGCGAATCTTTTATTGCACAAATCCCCTGTTTTCATTTAACTGCACCGGGAATGATCCATTAATGGCAACCTATGCTATCGGAGATTTACAGGGTTGCTATGATGAACTGCAGCGACTTCTACAGAAAATTAAATTTAATCCTGATAAAGATATACTCTGGTTTGTGGGTGATCTGGTTAATCGTGGACCCAAATCCCTGGAATGCCTGCGGTTTGTCAAATCACTGGGTGGTGGAGCTGTGACTGTGTTAGGAAATCATGATTTAAGTTGTCTGGCAAAATGGCGTCTGAAACAACCCCCACCGATAACGTTAAGAAAATTATTTAAAGCAGAGGATGCTGCTGAATTAATGTGCTGGCTTGAAAAACAACCGCTGGCTCACTACGATATTAAATTTAATACCTTGATGGTTCATGCAGGTGTTCCGCCGAAGTGGACCTTATCTCAAACCATGCTCTGTGCTACAGAACTGAGTTTAACCTTGCAGAGCAAAAAGAAAAAAAAATATTATCGGCATATGTATGGCAATAAGCCGGAAATCTGGAGTGATAAATTAAAAGGCTATGCCCGCTTAAGGTATATAACCAACGCGTTGACACGAATGCGTTTTTGTACTCTTAATGGTGGATTAGATCTAAAAACAAAATCTTCACCCAGGCATCATTCAAAGAAAATAAAACCCTGGTTTATGTTTGAACACCCTTTACCATTACCTAAAATCATATTTGGCCACTGGGCTGCATTGATGGGTAAAACCGGTAGCAAGCGCTATATTGCAGTAGATACCGGTTGCGTTTGGGGTAATTACCTGACCGCATATCGGCTGGACGACGGCAAATACTTCCAGGTATCCCCTTAATAGAGCCCTTAAGTCATAAAATTATAAAAAATCTGCTATGTCTACTACACTTGATGGTACTTGTTTAATTTGAACGGGTGTTAATGTCCCGTTCCTTGTTTAATACATGGAAAGTCCTATGCATTCATTAATTTTTAAATCTCTTTTAATGTTATCTTTGAGCTTTGTTTTTGCCGTTAGTAAGAGCAAGGCTAAAGAGCCTTTTTATCCTGATGCCAGTTATGATCATCAGTTTCATGTGGTGTTATCGGGTGGTATAAAAAATGGTGGTGATTCTTTGCAGCAGGTTGTGCAGGTAACCACTGGCGAAGTGATTGAAAAACTGCGTGTTGGCGGTTTTTTCAATGGCAATTTAGGCGTGGTGGTGCCGTTGGGAGAAGATAATCCAATCTCTTTACAGGCAACGGTGGGTTATATCTATGATCAGATCAGCAGTAATATCAACGTTGATGATCGGGCATCTTTTCAGCGATCCACAGCAGAATTGATTGTTTTTTATAATTGGGGTCGTCAGCGAATAGGCGTTGGTGCAACGGCACACTTTAACCCGAAGTTTAAACAACGAGCAACTATCGGCGACTTTCAACTTGATTTTGATAATGCAGTTGGGGGCTATGTCCAGTATGATCTGATGTATGATCAGCATATTTCAGGAGGTATCCGTGCCGATTATATTGAATATGAACTGGGAAATACGGTATTAAAAGCCCCCAGTATTGGGTTACATCTCAACTATTCTTTCTAATTAACCTGAGTAAGGGTTAGCTAATTCCGGTTTTCTGTAAAGTGACAAACGTGCAAGGATGGCAGTTTTTATCATCAGCCGGGCGATGTTCTTTTGATATTTTTTGCCAGCCCAGGTGTTTATATTGAGGAAATTGAGTATCACCATTGATTTCCAGATCAATGTGGGTCAGGTAAAGACGGTGAGCAAGTGGCAACATTTGCTCATAGATGTTACCACCACCCATGATGATGATTTCTTCTATTGAGCCAGCAATTCTAATGGCTTCTTCCAGGCTTTTTACTACGTCAACTCCTTCCCTGGTGTAGTTATTATCACGAGACACGACGATATTTTGTCTGCCTGGTAAGGGCTTTCCAATCGATTCAAAGGTTTTTCGTCCCATGATAACCGGCTTACCCAATGTGATTTGTTTAAAATGGGCCAGATCAGCAGGCAAGTGCCAGGGCATCTGGTTATCTTTGCCAATGACTCGATTTTTTGCCATGGCCGCAATCAATGAAATGATGGGTCGAGGTGGATTTTTCAGTATTTCCTCAGGCATGGTTAAACCGCTACTGCTCCTTTGATGTGGGGGTGAGATTCATAGCCGCAGATCTCAAAATCGTCAATATGGTAATCAAAAACAGATTCAGGTGTTCGATTGATATTTAATTTGGGCAGGGCATATGGTGTTCTCTGGAGCTGTAATGTTGCTTGATCCAGATGGTTTGAATAGAGATGTACATCACCTCCTGTCCAGATAAAGTCACCCACCTCAAGATTGCTCTGTGCCGCTACCATATGAGTTAGTAAAGCATAACTGGCAATATTAAACGGCACACCGAGAAACAGATCACAACTTCTCTGGTAAAGCTGACAGGAGAGTTTGCCGTCGGCCACGTAAAATTGAAATAATAGATGGCATGGAGGTAGAGCCATATTCTCCAGCTCACCGACATTCCAGGCTGAAACAATCAAACGACGACTATTGGGGTTATTTTTAATTTGTTGCATCAGTTCGGAAAATTGATCAATATGCTCACCACTTGCCGTGGGCCAGCAGCGCCATTGAGCGCCATAAACCGGACCCAAATCGCCATTCTCATCGGCCCATTCATCCCAGATAGAAACATTATTTTCTTTTAGATAGCGAGTATTTGTTTCGCCTTTTAAAAACCATAGCAGCTCATGAATGATGGAACGTAAATGAAGTTTCTTCGTAGTAATCAGTGGAAAACCATCTGCCAGATTAAAACGCATCTGGTGACCAAATACACTTTTTGTACCAGTGCCGGTTCGATCCCCTTTTACGGCACCATCTTCAAGCACTCTTTGCATTAAATTGAGGTATTGTTTCATGTGCTTTTCTCTTTCTTTTTATAGGCCATGTACAAAAGGATAAATCCAAAAATGATCATAGGTGCCGACAGGGTTTGTCCCATGGTCAGCCAGGTCATAATATCTTTAAGTTGTTCATCCGGCTCACGGAAAAATTCTACAATAAACCTGAAGATACCATAACCGATGAGAAAGACTGCAGTGACTGCCATTCTGGGGCGTTTTTTACCGGAAAACCACCAGACAATAATAAACAGTAAAATACCCTCAAGCAGGAATTCATAGAGTTGAGAAGGGTGGCGTAACAGCTGTTCACGATCGTGGGGAAAACGCATGGCCCAGGGTAAATCAGCCGGTGCAGCACGGCCCCAGAGTTCACCGTTGATAAAATTGCCAATACGCCCTGCTCCCAGCCCTAATGGTACCAGGGGCACGGTAAAATCGGCTACATCCCAGAAGTTTTTCTTACTTTGTTTGGCAAAATACCAGACGCCGGTCATTACGCCGAGTAATCCGCCATGAAAACTCATGCCGCCATCCCATATTTTGAACAGATAGAAGGGATCGGCGAGAAAAAAATCCAGGTGATAAAACAACACATAACCGATCCTTCCACCCAGAATTACGCCCAGATAGCCATAAAAAAGTAGATCGGATACCTGTTCACTGGTCCAGCCACTGCCGGTTTTTTTTGCACGTTTCATACCTAGAAACCAGGCGATAGCAAAAGCGGCCAGATAGGTGAGTGCATACCAGTGTATCTGCAGAGGTCCAATACCAAAAAAAGGGCCAATACGAATGGCGATGGGGTCAAAATCAGGAAACTGCATAGGGAAAAGGACAGCGTAGCTTAATCATGAGCATAGGATATCATTTCTTCTGGAAAAATACTCTCCAGAAATAACTATTCAGTATAGATTTTGTTGTACGAGGTCAATTTCGATAAACACTTTCAGGTATCAATCGCTGGATAAAACCACCGAGTAGAAGACCTACTAACATAAAAGCTACAAACACCAATACTTCTTTGTATCCAGTGACCAGTGAGGCGATAGATGGTCCGGGACAAAACCCGGAAAGCCCCCATCCAATCCCAAACAAGGCTGAGCCAATAATCATTGGTGAATCGATTTTCAAACTGGTGGGGAGTATAAATTTCCTGGCAAATAATGGTTTATTCATTCTGGGGAGAATCAATTGAAAGCCTATAAAGGTTATAAAAATTGCCCCGATCATTACAAAAGCCAGGCTGGGATCCCAGTCTCCCAGAAAATCCAGAAATTGAATAACTTTAGAGGGTTTTGTCATACCGCTGATGGCCAGACCAACGGCAAATAGTGTTCCGGATATAAAACTGATAATGATATTTCTCATATTAATCCTTTCGGTTATTAAGCCGTTAGTGTTAGCTAAAAAATTGATTCATAATCCAGACAGTGACCGCACCACTAAAAATAAAGGTAGGAACAGCAACCAGAGATCGTGGCGAAAGTCGACTAATGCCACAAACACCATGCCCGCTGGTGCAACCGCAGCCGATATGTGTACCTATACCCACACAAAGACCACCTAAACCGATAACAGTCAAACTGCGGTCAATGTGAATGCTAAATTGTTCAGGAGATAATTTGAACATGATAAAACCACCAAACAGTAACCCAAGAATAAAGGTGGACTTCCAGGAAAAATCATTCACTTTAGGCATTAATATGCCTTCCAGAATTCCCGAACAACCGGCAATGCGGCCATTTGCTAACATCAGTAAAGAGGCTGACAGACCAATAAGAAAGCCACCCATAAGCGGTTTAATTATTTCAAATTCAGACATAATATCCCTTATGATTGAATAATGTTTTTCTTAAAAATTAATGTGTTGGTTAAATTATAGACAAAATTTGGATTTTTTGCGTGATTACTATAGGCTAAAGAAGGTTTGTTAGAGGTTGCTGATAATGATATCCAGGCCGATAATGATTAGAAAGCTGGCAAAAATGCGCGTTAATATTTTACTGGAGAGTTTAAGTACCAGACGAGCTCCGAGCTGAGCGGTAAAACTTGAAACCAGTACAATGCCAAGAAAAGCTGGCAGGTAGACATACCCTAATGAATAGGCAGGCCTGTCAGGTATCTGTAGTCCGGCAATGATAAAACCAACGGTGCCTGAAATGGACAGGGGTAGACCGATGGCAGAAGATGTGCCTACAGCTTTAGCCATTTTAGTATTCCAGAAAGATAAATAGGGAACAGTGAGTGAACCGCCACCTATGCCAACCAGTGCGGAAATAGTGCTAATAATTGCACCCGAAATAGCAAGGCGAAATTTACCAGGTTCTTTAAGGTTAAAGGATGGACGGAATTTAAAAATCATCTGGGTCGCTATCAATAGTGCAAATATACCAAAAATCATTTTCAGATTTTCAGAAGGGATGTATTTTGTGGCATAGGAACCAAGCAGGCCTCCAATAATAATACCGGGAACCATCGCCCAGAATACATGCCATAAAATGGTGCCATGACGATTATGAGCGCGTACTGATGCAATTGAAGTAACAACAATAGTTGCCATTGATGTGGCAATGGCCATATGAGTGACCAGTTCGGCATGGATACCAAACTGAGGAAGCAGATAAAGCAAGATGGGGACCACAATAAGGCCGCCGCCAATACCCAGTAAGCCGGCTAGTAAACCCACCAGAGCGCCGGAGCTGAGTAATAAAATGATATCGACAAAATGGAGTTCGGACATATAAAAATTACAATATTGATGACTTGGCTTATAATGTCAAAATGACACCTTTATCTAACCATAGTTGCTATTTAAGAAAGTGATGCTTTTTGAAGAGAATCACTAAAGAAAAAAGGTTATAAAATGTGTGCCACAGATTTTGTAAAAAAGACCTGGATAGTATATCAAAGAAATTCCATACAGTGTTAAAAAGGGGCGGGTAGAGTTGAAGCGTATTATTGAATCAGCTAGTTAAAGGGTAAAACTATGCAGGAAAAACCATTCTCTCAGGCATGTGAAAATAATAAAAAACCAATACTTCAGGTTTTAGAAACAATACTTATCAAGCCCCAGACCGTGTTGGAAATTGGTTCAGGCAGTGGGCAGCATAGTGTTTATTTTGCCGAACATTTACCTCATTTGCAGTGGCATACTTCTGATCAACCTCAACACCATAAAGGCATTCTGGCCTGGCACGAAGTGGTTAATTTAAGTAACCTGAAACCGCCTTATGAATTAACAGTCTCTGAAGAGACTCAATGGCCTAACAGATTATTTGACAGTATTTTTACGGCAAATACCATCCATATTATGAGTTGGTCTGAAGTGAAAATTTTATTTAAAGGGGTAGAGAAATTGCTCCATCCCCGGGGGTTATTTCTTCAGTATGGCCCGATAAAGATAGCGGGTAGATTTACTTCGGCTTCAAATGAAAAGTTTGAACAGTGGTTGAAATCGCAGGGAGAACACATGGGGATAAGAGACCTGGCCGATTTAGAAAAACTGGCGAAAGATTCTTCGATGAGCTTACTGAAAAAGATCCCGATGCCGGCGAACAATTTTATTCTGGTTTGGCAAAAGAGTTAATTGAAAACCGTGGTTTGATTGCGCCCGTTATTTTTTGATTTAAATAATGCCTGATCAGCGTTTTCAAGCCATTTTTGGGGAGTTGGGGTTTCAGCCGTTAGTTCGGCCACACCGAGGCTGGCTGTAAAACTGAAACGGTGACTTTCGTGATTTATTTCAAGATTTTCAATAGACTTCCTTAAACGTTCACAAAATATTAATGCAGCCTTAGCTTCTGTTTCAGGCAAAATAATTCCAAATTCTTCACCACCGTATCGGCCAGCCACATCCGTAGAACGTACGGATTGTTGTAACACCATGGAGGTTTGCCGTAATGCTTCATCACCAGCGGGGTGTCCGTAGGTATCGTTGACTTTCTTGAAATGATCAATATCAAACATCACCAGCGTTGTTGGTTGTTGGTAGCGTTGAAAACGGGTAAATTCAGAAACCAGATTTTCTTCCCAGAAACCTCTATTGTATAACTGTGTCAGCGCATCGGTACGACTAAGATGTTCGAGTTCCAGATTGGCAGCATTGAGTTCAAGTTTTTTAACCGCAACATCGGTAACGTCATAAACTACGATACTGAGTTGCTCAACCTCACCAGTGGATGCTAACAGTGGATTAATAGTGATATTCTGGTACATAAAACCTGCCGTTCCGGTTATGGGGCGATAATTTTTAAACCGAATGAGGTAGGGTCTTTGTTCCCATGATGAAAAGGCACGATTTTTGAGTAAACAAACTGAATCAAGTTTATTTTTAAACCAGGCTTTATTAATTTCCGGGAAAAGTTCAAACAGGTTTTTTCCTTTGACATCACGAGGTGGAATACCACTGTGGTTTTCCATAAAACTATTCCAGACTTTAACTTCAAGATTTCTGTCGAGCACAATCAGGCCTACATCAATGGTCTGTAATAAATCCATCATCCAGTGGAATTCTTTAAATTGCTGGATAGTATCAGGCATCAGGACTCCAGAAGATAACTGGCTCTTTTGGCCAGATCAGGTAATGAATCTTCAGTAAAAAGGATCAATAAATCACAATTGATATTACGACCTTCAATGGCATAATTGATTTCAATGGCGAGAGTTTTATTCCAGGGTTGCTGCTCGGATTTTAACAGATCTCTCACATTCACATGTTGTCCTAAAACCACGGGGTGCCCCTGGCTAAATTGAATATCCAGTTGCTGTGCAATACCATTGAGACAGGCACCAATAAGAATGCTGGATATATCCATAAGTAGTTCAAGCTCAAAAGTGTCAGCGGATTTGCTGTCATACCGCATTAATTGAGCAATATCATCGACACTGGAATCGTTAAACAATAACAGCGCTTCGCCAGCAATACCAAATCCAATAAAGCCCTGACATATTACAGAGACATTTTCATCACGAGCGGTATCGGTTAGTAACATTTGCAGTTCACTGTATTCCAGTTCGTTCACTTTTGGTATGGGCAGTACCACAAAAACATCTAATAACCGTGCCAGTAAATCCGCGGCCTGACCCATAGCAACATTAGCTACTTCCTGATAAGTATCGATGAGCGAGAGTTGTTTTTGTGTACCATCTTTCAACAGTTGTTCTTCAATGGGCTTTGCAGAAGTTTTTTCTTTTTCAGAACCCCCATCATCTGTTTCATCAAGGACAGAGTCAATAATTTGTAATTCAACCAGAATTTCAATCAGTGC
>DRNA01000306.1 GCA_011322365.1 Aeromonadales bacterium
CTCGCCAGAGAGGCAGCCATGGCGCACACCTGTTCGTTGGCTTGCTTCCAGCTCAGGGTATGCCATTGATCACCCTCAGGTTGTCGAAGATAGACTTTATCAGGACAATGCTGTACCCAATGTTTAAAACATTCAACCGGACTTTGAAAATTATTATTATTGTTCATATATGACCTTTTTTTATGCGTTAGAGTAGAGTCTTCACGTTGGGTAGATACTTTTCAAAGGAGCCCGTATTAAACACCACCACGTTATCACCTTGCTGGATTAATCCTTTTTCTACAGCACTTTCCAGGGCAGCTACCGTAGCCGCACCTTCCGGACAAATCCAGATCCCATAATCGTGATAAATCTGACTTAGATTGCTGGCAATGGCTTCCTCGGTAACAGCAATACCAGCACCTTTTGAATCCCGAATAATGTCCAGTACTTTCATATGTCCAACACCACCGGGAACATTCAGTCCGGTGGCCAATGTGATTCCTGGGTCACGAGCTGTAGTATCTTCTGCCCCGTTTTCAAAAGCGCTCACCACGGGTGAAGTTTGCTCGCTTTGGACGGCAATGCATCGTGGCCTTTTACTGCCAATGATACCAAGTGCCTCCAGTTCATCAAAGGCTTTCCACATCCCTAATATACCGGTACCACCGCCGGTTGGATAGATCACAACATCTGGCAATTGCCACTGACCAAAATGCTCGGTTTCAGCCAGTTCCAGTCCCAGTGTTTTTTTACCTTCAATGCGCCATCCGGGTTCCTGAAAAGTTGCAACATTAAAATAGCCCTGGGGGAGATATTTTTCTTTCATTAATGCCCCCGCCTCACGAATAGTGCCTTTAACCAGCTCCAGGGTTACATTCTCATGCAAACGATCCAGCGCAGCCACCCGACCCAGAATAGGCATGGGCGTATCATCAGGCATAATCACCACCACTTCCATATCAGCCTTCATGGCATATTCAGCAAGGGAATCACCGGCATTACCCTGAGTGGGTACCACCAGTTTTTTTATACCCAACTTACGTGCCATGGAGACAGCCATACTCATCCCACGGTCTTTAAAACTGGCGGTGGGGTTTGCACCAAAAATTTGATCCGAACCTGTATGTGCCTTTCCTTCATCTTTTAGAAAAAGTTGAAAACCGTGTTGATTGGCGCAGGCATTTCGTGAAAGTGGCAACATGGGTGTATGACCTTCTCCCAGACTCAAAATAAACCGGGCGTCATCCGCATCATTAATATCTAAGGCCAATAAAGAACCAAAACGCCACATGGAATTAATGTCCGGGCGATACCAGTTAAAATCCTTTTTTTCTGTAGCCAGTCTATCAAGATCCAGTTGAATTTCTAATGGCCGCTGACAAGATGGACATAGGTTAATCGGCTGTAAAAGTTCATATTCTCGGGCGCAGTGGGTACATTTCAGGTTTTTTGCGAAACTCATTATCTGGTTCTTCTTCGAATTTATAGTTGTTACGGGATGTATTAATGACTCGAGTGTAACATATTTTTGGGGTACATCCAGCGGTCAGGCAGGGACGTATTCAAGCTATGAATGTGGTACTCTTTGCACTTATTCGAGGTACCAGGTAAAGTTATGCCAATATCGTTAATCATCACATTTATGTTGCTATTGATTGTGCCACAAATAGCAAAAAAGCTGTTTCCGTTACCTAAAAATGTCATGGTACTGTTTGTCACCATGCCACTGGCAATGGCCTCTACACCCATCATCTTTTTTGTTGGTGGTTTTATCAGTGTGGATATTGCACCGTCGCCTTCATTATCAACATTACCGGTCACCTTTCTCATTATCGGCCTGGCAATTTCCAGTATCCCGACCGCCATGATTCTACGCAAAATGGGCAGAAAAACCGGTACCTATATTGGTCTCACTTTTGCTCTTGCGGGTGCCTTACTGGCCATGTTTTCTACACTGCATGAAAATTTCTGGTTATTTGTGATTGCATCCTTTTTATTAGGCAACAGTATGGCCTTTATCCAGCAGCTTCGATTTGCCGCCATGGAGAGCGCCAAAGACAGCGAAGATATCCCCAATATTATTTCTTTTCTTATGGTGGCCGGTATCTTTTCGGCGTTTATCGGTCCTGAAGTTGCTTTCTCGGCCAAAGACTGGATCCCTTCTCCCCATGGCTATGCCGGTTCGTTTTTAGCGCTTTCTTTACTAATTGTGATTGCCATGGTGATTTTCAGTCTATTTGAGAACCCGGAAATTGCTTCCACCGAGAAACAGCATATCGTCAGACCTTTAACCCGGATCATAAAACAGCCTGAGTTTATTATCGCGGCACTGTCAGCTGCCATTGGTTATGGCATCATGAGCCTGGTGATGACCGCTACACCACTGAGCATGCACGAAATGAACGGTATGAGTTTAGAAGATACCAAATGGGTCATACAAAGCCATATTGCCGCTATGTATATTCCTTCATTTTTTGTAGGTTTTCTTATCACCCATCTGGGCCTGAAAAAAGTCATGGTTGCTGGCACGCTGATTTACCTGCTGATGGTAATCATTGGTTTATCCGGTCAACAGGTGATGCATTACTGGTGGTCAATGGTTTTACTCGGTATCGGCTGGAATTTCCTCTTTACCAGTGGTACGGTGTTGTTGCCGACAACCTATAATCCCGATGAACGATTTAAGGCACAGGCTGTGAACGATTTTTTTGTTTTCGCTGCCCAGGCAACCGCATCACTTTCGGCCGGATGGATTATTTTTAAATATGGCTGGAATGCTATTCTATATGCGGGACTGCCTGCATTATTCATTATGTTCATCGCCATATTCTGGCTGTATAAGACACACCCGAAATCTATTTACCAAAAGGAGACATAAGATGTATTTTCAAAAACACATACTGTGGTTTTTTATGTTGGTCATTGCACTCTGCTTTACCCAGGCACAGGCCAAAAACTGGACCAGCGCTATCGCCCCCGATTTTAAGCTCGAAGACCAAAACCATAAGTTTCATCAACTCAAAGACTACAGGGGACAGTGGGTTGTAGTGTATTTTTATCCAAAAGACGACACTCCCGGTTGTACCACTGAAGCGAAAAATTTTCGAGATGCCCAACAACAATTTAACAAAATGAAAATTCAGTTATTAGGGATCAGTATTGATTCCATTAAATCCCATAAAACCTTTGCTGAAGTCTACAAACTCAATTTCCCCATTCTTTCAGATAGTGATAAAAAGGTCAGCAAACTTTATGATGTACTGGTGGATCTGGGACCCATTGAATATGCCAAACGACAAACTTTTATTATCGATCCCGATGGCGTCATTGTAAAACATTATGAAAGTGTCAATGCTGAGCAACATGCA
>DRNA01000307.1 GCA_011322365.1 Aeromonadales bacterium
TGAAGCTATAAGCGGCATGCTTAATGATGTGCTTAGCAGTAGTGAAGTTTGTTTTGATGAGTTACTGCTAAACCATTTGAGCGATATTATGGAGTCATTGTTATTTCAAGCCAGGGCAATAATGAAAGCTGGTGAGAAATAAATACCAGAGATTAGTTGTATATTCTGTCCAATCATGAACACTGATTCTGATTTATCGTGAACACTGTTTCTGAACCATCATAAACATCTATTCTGGTTCTGTCGTGAACACCCATTCCGGAAAATAACCGAAAAGTGTTCACGTTGAACCAGAATATGTAGTTTTACGACCAGGAGTCCGGATCATTTGTTCCGGTGGTTTGATGTGGAACCGCAAGATACTAATAACTGGGATGTTTATTATAAATTAGGCCGGTCATATGGGAAGATATTTTTAAACTATCTTGATACTGCAGATAGGAAAGACGAGTTTTACCCCTGTGCATTTCAGTGGATAGCCTCATTCATTGTAAGGCAGGGTAGCAGCGGTCCCGATGACGGGCTTTATATTGGCTTCTTTGGTGTTATTTCTGAGTGATTGGCTGGGGATGATAATATTTGAAGGCTCACAAGATACCCTTAAATATTAGCTCACCTTTAATTTTTAGTGCACTATTCGGCATCAGGCAATTTGCTCAAGTGGTAAGATACTTAGTAAAATATAAGCACATTTTTAAACAAAATTTAAGTATTTTTAAGTATCTAAAAAGACTAATGGAACTTACCCAATATCTCTATTAGAATGATGGCTATAGGCCAGTTAAATAACTATTTATGATGAATACCTAATATTTCAAACTAAAGAATAAATATGATTAGTAATGCAATATTTGGAAAACCAAATACAGAAAATATTCATAATGAAACTATTAATGCTATAAACCCTTATAAAGGGTTTGATACAGAGGCTTTGCTGGTGAAATCTTTTGAATCATTAGCAGCTACACATTCAAGTAACTTATTAACAGAGTTTGATTGTTCTGCTGGAATAGCTGATATTATTTTTTTTGAATTAAGAAAAAACTGGCAAGATGGTAGTGAATTAGGTGAAATACCTTCACGTTGGGCATATTCTCTTCTTAAACTGCCTTATCGACGTAATTTCTCTATTGATGATTATATAAAAATTTCAGGTATGTCTAAAAACTATGCAAAAAATGCATTAAAACAGTTTGAAAAAACAGGTTTTTGCCAAAAAAGAAATAAATCCAGTACTTGGATTAAAATGCGTCAACCGAGACCAATTGTAAATAAGATATTCGCAATAGAAGCTAAGTTAAAAGATTGGAAAAGAGCTCTCATGCAAGCTGATAGGTATCGATATTATGCAACTCAGTCTTGGGTCCTATTAGATGCTTGTTCAATTAAACCTGCAGTGAAAAACATTGATCAGTTTCAGCGCTTAAATATTGGTTTGGCAGGTATTTCACTATCTGGAGAAATATCTAACTACTATTCCCCAACTTCCATGCCCCCAAAATCAGAATTACATTACTGGCAGGCAAATTCAGAAATAGCACAACGTATAAAGGTATCACTTTAGATATTTTCTATAATATCGATTAATGCAGTTTAGCCAATGTTCCAAGTGTTCACCATTACCATGTCGGTCTAGGTTAATAGGAATAGCATTCACCTGCTTATGATAGTCTATAGCTTCTTGTATCTTAGTTTTTAAGAACTTATAGCGATCCACTACATCTAACTTTGAAAGTGTTGAAATGGTGTCATAAAAACAAATGAAGTGATGTTTATAAAGATTTGGTTGATTAAAGTATGGTTCAACAGCTAAATTAAAAACGTGATTTCCATAGTTTGTAGGTTGATAAATATTAGACCATAACTCTGGCTCTTCATTTTTAATCTCACGTGCTTGAGTAAATTGAACCCAATTTAATAATCCTGGTAAATAAATACGGGCTTTTGGTCCTCTTTTTGCTTCATCACTAGAAACAAATTTGTCTACAGAAAATATTCGTGTATTTTCAAAGCTTCCAAACGTTAAAACACTGTCATCTATAAGTGAAAACAAAAGGCTTTCTGTATTTGTATGACCAATAATTAATCCAAGTTCAACAGAACTTAAGTCTGTTAGCATTTCAAGGTAAGCATCTAAAAAACTTTCTGACTGTATTTGTTTTGTATTTCGTTCGTGATTAACTAAAATGTAAACACCATCAATTTCAGGAAAACCCGTCACCCAATTAAGAATAGATTTTCTAAAGCCATCATCTTCAATCATATGAGATGTTAATGGCAAGGTTAAATAAATTGGTTTGCTAACAGCTTGTTCTCCTAAAGCCTGAAGAAATGGGTATACACTGTATGCTTCTTGCTGCTCTAGATAATCTGATGACATTTGATCGATAAAACGTGCAGGTATGATTATTTTTTCATAATTTTGTTCTATTTGGAATGCCACACATTGTCTGGCTGATTCCAAAGCGATTGATGTAAAATCAATTGTACTAAAACCTCCAGATATTTCTTCAGGAAAAAATGGGTATGTGGATAACTTTTTCTTCTGAGAGTTAGGCAAATAATATTGAGGATCAAATAAGGAATGAGCTTTTAATTTATCATCTATTTTTTCAAGTTGAGATTTATTTTGATGTAAAGGGCTGAATATCAAACCATCACCACATTTATCGTTTGTGTAAGACTCAATATTCCAATTACTAAAGTGACCAACTTGATGATATATTTTAATTGCCATTATTTATTTTTCCATAAGAGTTAATATATTAGACTTAATCATATCTACAGTACGAGGGCGTTTGTAAGGCTCTTTAGACATTAATGTTTCAATAAATTTAGACATATCCTTAGTTGATTTTCCAAGATCTGCTAAAGTCGGTGGGTCAAGATGAACAACTTTTTGTAATACGTCATTAATGGAGTCATTTTCTCCATCATAAAAAGGATTTTTCCCAGAAAGCAATTCATAGGCTATAACACCTAAAGAAAAAAAATCACTTTTAAATGAAATAAACTTTTTTTTGTTTTGAGCTTGTTCTGGGCTAGCATATGGTGGTGAACATGGGCCAAAGGGTACATGGGTCATAGTTAACCCAGCGGTTCCCTCTTCGCGGATAATACCGAGATCAATGATTACTATATTATTATTGTCACTTATTAAAATATTGGCAGGCTTAAGATCTCGATGAATAATTTTTTGCTTATGTTCCCAAAGAAGTCTGAGACCATCCACTAAATTTAATAATAGTGTTAATACGGATTCTTCATCATTAAAAATTTCAACACATTCAGAAAGAGGCGTCCCTAGAATTTTTTCTTCTATGGTTATAAACAAGCGATTGTTAAAAATTTCCTCTGTTACAGGATCTTCTGTAAAAACATTGTCATAATATAATTTTGGATAATAAGATGAATTAATTTGGGTTAGTATGTTTATTTCTTTTTCTAGTCTGGCAATCTCATTAGGGTGTATTCCTTGAGATACTTTTAAAACAACCTCTCCCCACTCAAACCAATCTTTTTGCCAGTCCTCACAAAGGTCTTCACTAAAGGAGCAAAAATAAACAACCCTTTGGCCAGATGGGGTTTTAGGTGTTCCATTTATTTTTATTCCTGGAAGTAAATGCTGTAAAGTTTTTCGTAATTCTTCTGAATCAAATAAGTCCAATAACTATTACCCATAATATTTAATTATCTGTGCTATATGAAGCATAATGTGAATTACAATAGCCACTGAGTTATCACAAGTCAATAATTATGAGAATAAACCGTGTTAAACTTGGTTAAACTTAGCAAAACACTATTTTTATACATCAAGAGTTACTTTTATTTTTGGTACTCCAATTGGTACTCTATAAGAAAATAAAAACAAATAATATCTTTTAAATCAATTGGGTATGAGTAGATAATAGTTTTTGTATTGGAAAATAAAATAACTGCTTGTTGTATAAAAAGAAAGATTATCAATCTATAAATTATACAGGACGATTATTGAAAACTTTATTATTTTTAGCTGTTATTTTTCTGTTTAATTCATTATATGCTTTTGATTCTGAAACAAAAGCACCCCTTGTGTTTACTGTAGAAGAAACACAGTGGCTAAAAGAACATCCAGAGATCAGGGTGGCATCTGATCAGGATTTTCCGCCGGTAGAATGGCTGAGTGATAATAATCAGTTTCAGGGAATTGCTATTGATTATCTCAGAATACTGGAAAAAAAATTACCGGTTAAATTTATCCCGGTAAGCAAAAATTCCTGGTCAGATATTTTACAGGGAATGAAAGATCAAAAAATTGACCTGATATCAGCCATTGCGAGAAACCATACACGTGAGCAATATCTTCTTTTTACCCGACCATACCTGTCATTTCCCGCGGTTATTATTTCTTCTCATCAGTACAAACACCTTAATGATTTGCAAGGTAAGCGTGTAGGTGTGGTTACTGATTCCTACTGGGATGATTTACTGAAACAGTCTGATTTTAATATTGAAATTGTACGTCTGGAAAATGATGAATCGGGTGTGGAAATGGTGTCTCTGGGTGCCATAGATGCCATGATAAGCAATCTGGCGACCGTAAGTTATGCAGTGAAAAAAATGGGGATTAGTAATCTAAATATTGTGCATGTACCTAAACATGAACATAGAATGCTGGAACTCAGTTTTGGAATAAGAAAAGACTGGCCGCTATTGCAGAGTGTTTTACAGAAAGCCATAGACAGTATTAGCGAGGAAGAAAAAGATCACATATATAATAAGTGGATAAAACTACAGCCGATTACTTTCTGGCAGAGTACCCAGTTCTGGTATCCGGTGATAATTATTACATTAATAATTTTTATCGGTGTATTTAGTATTTTATTGTGGAACCGAACCTTAAAACAGAAAATAGCAGAGCGAACCAGAGCTCTGGAAAAAGCCCAGAAACAGCTTATCTATGCAGAAAAGATGGAATCAGTGGGCCGCCTGTCTGCCGGGGTGGCGCATGAGGTTAAAAATCCCCTGGCCATACTGCAAATGAGTATTGATTATTTAAAAGGGGAGAAAAATGATGAAACTGTCAGTACCATTTTAAATGATATGCAGGATGCGGTAGAACGGGCAGACAGTGTAATAAAGGGGTTACTGGATTTTTCCAGAGAAAAAGAACTGCAGATGCAGCAGGATAATATTAATACTGTGATAAAAAACAGCATCCATTTAATAGAACATGATATCAAACAGAATAATATCAGTCTTAATCTGAAACTGGATAAACAATTACCCGATATACCCATGGATAAAAACCGTCTGCAGCAGGTATTTATTAATCTGTTTATGAATGCTATTCAGGCTATGCTAACAGCCGCCAAACAACAGGGTAATATAAACAATAGAGTTCTCAAACTGGCTGTATATTCTTCAGTAAAATCTGTAACCGATTCCTGGATAATAGAAAACAGTGAAGGTCAGTTTAAAACAGGACAGAAAGTAATAGAAATTAAAATACTGGATACTGGAACAGGTCTGGATAAACAGCATGAGACTGCAGTATTTGAACCTTTTTTTACGACTAAAGCACAGGGTGAAGGCACTGGATTGGGCTTATCGGTATCCAGAAGCATTATTGGATTACATCATGGTATGATAGCCATGCGTAATAGAATGGATAATACAGAGGGGGTGGAAGTGATAATACTGTTTCCATTTAAGAACAATAAGGACAAATTAAATGACTAAAAAAATACTGGTAGTGGATGATGAAGTGGTTTTAACCAAAATGGTAAAACTGAATCTCGAACGAACAGGAAATTATACTGTTATGACGGTAAACAAGGGCAGTGAAGCCCTGTCAGCTGCCAGGGAATTTAATCCGGATCTGATTTTTATGGATGTTATGATGCCGGATATGAGCGGTGATGAAGCTATAGCTGAAATTCGTGAAGATCCACAACTGGCCTCTATTCCATACGTGTTTATGACGGCTATTGTAACCAAAGCGGAAACAGAAGATATGGGGCATAATATCGGCGGTAATGAGTTTCTGGCCAAGCCGGTAAAAACAGAAGAATTAATTGAAACCATAGAGCGCATAATTGGCTGATAAAAACATTTCTACAGACTGGTCAGTCTATATTATTGCCTGTACTGACGGTTCATTATATACCGGTATCAGTACTGATGTAGAACGTCGGTTTGAACAGCATAAAAATAAAAAAGGAGCAAAATACTTTTATTCTCATATTCCGGAAAAGATTGTCTATATAGAAAACAATCACACAAGAAGTTCAGCCAGTAAAAGGGAATGTAGAATTAAGGCATTAAGTAAAATACAGAAGCAGTTATTAATTGAATTATAAATTATCAGACAGGTGATACTTAATTAAACTCAATTGTTTAACCGCAATCCGAAAATCATCTATAGTTTCACTGGAAGCTTGTTTACCATAACGTATCTGTAAATATAAATTAAAAATAGTATTTAATTCAGGGATATGTTCTGGAAACTTAATTAAAGCTCTTTTGTGAATGGATTCAGGCCCTTCGGAAGGTAAAATAGTCATTCCGGATTTTATTAGTTTTTGCATCAATTTTTGATAACTGATTATTACCGGATCGGTCTGTTTCCTGTTTTGATACCGATAAAGCCCGTATAAAATAAAGGCTATTATTCCAATACTGCTGATTAATAAAACAATCAGGGTTTGCCAGTTGGCGGAAAGCCCCAGAAGTTTTAGAAAAAGCTGCTGCTGAGTTTTATCATAACCCAGAATCCATTTATTCCAGCTGTGTTTTAAATTATCCAGTGTCTGGCTCAGGTAGCGGCCCAGATTATAAAGTTCGGTTTTCTGCCGGGCGGTTAACCGGGGCAGATCAGGAATATTCAGGGATGAATAATTTAAACGATCCAGGTTAGTATCAAAAATATCCTGTTCAATACGTGCTGGGGGGATCATGGCGGTTGGATCGACCCGCTGCCAGCCTTTATTTTTTATCCATACTTCGGCCCAGGCATGAGCATTGGACTGGCGAACAATATAATAATGACCGACCTCATTTTTTTCTATGCCCTGATAACCGGTCACCACGCGTGCCGGAATACCGGCAGCTCGCATCAGTAATACAAAACTGCTGGCATAATGCTCACAAAAACCGCGGCGTTTCTCAAATAAAAATTCATCAGCCGGGTTGTCCACCATAATATCGGGCTTTTTAGTATAAAAAAACGGCTGGTCTTTAAAATAATTCAAGGCCTTTGAAACAATATGTTCCTTGTTATTAAACTGTTTAGCCCATTGTTTTCCCAGTGCCAGGGTTTGCGGATTATTATCAGGGAATTTTAAAGCGGCTTTTAATTCAGCAGGGTTTATGGCCTGTAATTTAAAGCGGGTCATGGAAGTCAGGCGGTACTGGATTAGCTGGTTGATATTATTTTTATTGATAAGCTGTAAATCATTACTGATAAAATATCCGCTGATGGTATCACCGGAAATATCCACCGGCATTTCCAGAGCAAACAGCCATTTCTGACGGGTGGGTTCCAGAGTAATGGTATATTGAACCGGATCAGTCATTTCAGGCAGGATACTGTGTAAATGTTTTTTTAAGGGCTGCTGTTTTTTCTGTGTCCATAAAAAACCATCGGTCTGAGTAAGAACAGGACCGCGCCAGTACAGTCTGTCTGAGGCAGGAAGCTGAGAAACAAAATCAACCCTAAATGCAATTTCATCAGAGTCCACCAGTTCAGATACACTGCCAGGAAACATTTTGTCAGAAATACCGGTTTTATTTATCTGTCCGTCTTCCGGTAAACTCCATAAAGGACCGGGAATACGCGGGAAAAATAAAAACAGCACAATAGCAAAAGGCACTGCTTTAAAAAA
>DRNA01000308.1 GCA_011322365.1 Aeromonadales bacterium
ACCTGTATGGACGTGAACAGCAGGTCAATTACCGAACAGCGGTGGCTAAAGCCCGCTTTCTTAACGGCCAGTCGGTACGCTTTGTCTGGTGTGAGTTTGAGGACTCTAAAGGGAAAAAACGGCCACGCTTATTACTGTCAACAAATACAGAGTTAAGTGGTCTGGATATTATTATCGCTTATGAAAAGCGCTGGTCGATTGAGCCCATGTTCAATCAGTTAAAAAATGCCTGGGGTATGAAACAGACCTGGCAGAAAACCCGGAAGGTGTTGCATCGATGGGTACATATTATTGCTCTGGGGTATGTGATACCTCAATTGCTGGCTATTAAATGTCCGGACTCGGTACTGCAATTAATTGATAATACACCCTGGCGAAAGAACACGCCCATCACCGCAGGAAGAATACGAATGGGACTGGTCAGGTATTTTTCGCAGGTTAGGGTCAGGGACTGGTGGGATGGTAAGTCCCAAAAATTCCAGCCGCCAGATACGGATATTTTAAGGCGTTTTGAAGATTTGTTATAAAAATAACTTCAAAACAGCTGGTTACAAACAAATTGTTAAAGAACAGGTGAGCGAAACAGGGTGCTTAAGGGTGAGCTGTCGCTCTAAACTTTAGTTTAAATAATAGCTAAATGCATTAATTGTTTTATTAAAATGAAATTCTTAATCATAGTTTGTAATTTAATAAACAACCTGGATTTATAGATTTTATCATAGACCATGTACTGTTTCTTAATGGTCTCCATATAAAAGGAAAAAACCATGTGCTAAGAGCCTGAGTAAAAAGCGTTGCAATTGCAGCACCAGTAATACCCATTTTTGGGATTAAAATTAAATTAAGAATTATATTTAAGGTCACGCCAAAAAAATTATTATATAATCTATATATTTGGAGATTTTCTCCTATCATCCAAATACCTCTAGCTATAGCTTGTGAGATAAATATCCCATTCCATATATTAAATACAAGGGCATCATAAGCTCCCAGATAAGCTTCGTCAAAAAGTAGCCTTATGATATCTTCACCCCATATTATAGTCACGACGCCTACAAATACACCCATCCAAAACATTAGTGAGTACAACTGCATAAGTCTATAGTGATAAAGCTTTTTGTTTGTCTCCCTAAGATTTACAAAATATGGCATAAGAGTACTTACTAAAATGCCAGGGATAAATACCCAAAACTCGGCAAGTCTTACAGCTACACTATAGATACCAACCTCCTCGACATCTAGCATATTTCCTATCATAACTTGATCTATCTTCATATATATTGATATAAGAAACATACTCAAAGCCAATGGCCAAGAGAACCTTAAAAGTTCTATCGCTTTTTTACTGCTATATCTCCATTTCTTTATACTATGACCTGTATGCTTATATATGATAACTAAAAATAACCCACTAAAAGCCAAATCAACTATATTGGCTATAGCAAAATATACCACACTGTACTTATACAGTATCAAATATACTTTTAATAAACTGCTAAGTATAAAAGCACTGTTTCTAGCTATGACGACATATTTTGAAAGCACTTTTGCTTGATAGAAATAATCTATCACATCAAAAGACTGTAAAATAAATCCAGCACTTATGATAAATATCACTGTTTTAGTGAGACTATCTATTTCTATAACATAGAGTGAAAAATAGACCAGAACTATAGCTATAATAGAGCCTATGAGTTTAAGAACAAAAGCAGTACCCATAAGATAGTTCGTAAGTCTTGGTTTTTTCACAACTTCTCTTACGATAATTTGATCAAGTCCCAGTTTCACAAAAAACATAAAAAGTGCCGTATAGGCTAAAGCATAGTTAAGTACTCCAAAGTCATTAGGCCCAAGATACCTGGCAATCCAGATACCCACTACAAGCCCTCCAAATATTCTTATAATTTTATCAAAAAATAACCATGAAATGTTTTTGAGTAACTTTTGTTTCATTCAGTATAAAACTTATAGTATGCTTTCATAATACGTTAATCATAGACACTTTTCCTAATCAGGTATATTCGACTTATTGTCAATTCTGGCGTTTAAGAACATGCTAATATTCTGTCTACTTTATTTAGATTTTCAGTTTCCTATTTCTCACTATAAATGAATTTCACTCCATCAATGACATCGGCCAGAAGTTTAAAACCTCTGAATTTTTTTCAGCGCATTTTAGCACTCTAAGTCAACTTGAACAGCATAGATAAGATAGTTGCTCTGGGAACGACTTCCCGTCTTTTTACTATCCTGAGTCCGACCGTTGAAAAAGTTGACTCAATCGGGTTGCTGGTTCGAATCTGTTGCCAATGAATAGCAGTATAATCATAAAATGCCAGCATTTGTTCTTTATCTTTCACCAGGTATTTCATCATCTCGGATATTTATCGCTAATTCGGTTTACGGCACTATCAAAGGCTTTATGAGCATCCTCTCTGGTTTCTGCCATCCAGATATCGTACAGTGCCTCTTTTACTTTTGGTTGTACCGATTTTGGCGGTTTGTTCATCACATTGTCCGTTTTATAAACCCACCAGTGCCGATACTAGGTTGCTGATGCCTTGTGTATAGATACACCTTGTTTATGGCATTCCAAAATCCTAGGGCACCATCACCAATAGCCACTTCAAGAGTAGTGGTTACCCCCTCTTTGGCGAATATACTCCAACAACTCTGTTCAGCTTTGTGTAGATTCCCGGTAGTATTCCTCTATCGCCATCAACTCCTTATTCCCATGCTCATTAACACCTATGACAACCAGTATGCATTGAAAACAGGGAAAGTAACTCATTCAGTTCTGCTTGTGCCGCCAGATTGTTCTGTTCTTTTGCCCCATTTCGTAAAAGCTGTGTTAAAGCATCTGATACAGTTTCTTCTGATTGTCTGAGTGAAATAATATAATCATTACTCATGGCGTATTTCTTGTTGTAATTCTATCTTGGTGGATAAATTTATAACAGAATACGTCACCTTATATGTTTTCGAACACTATATCTAATCATAACTCGGTAAATTTATAAGTGTTCCATATAGGCAATAATATCATTGATGGTATTAAGATCATCGACATCTTCATCAGGAAATTTCACATTAAATTTTTCTTCAATACTCAGAAAAAAGCTCATAATCTCCAATGAGTCAATACCCGCATCAGCCAGAGAATCATCACCTTTAATTTCTGATATATCTACAGATACTGCACCATCTTCTACAGCGGATAAAATATCTTCTAATGTAACAATCATTTATAACTCCTAATATCAAATTTCAAATAATACCGTACTTGCCCAGGATAATCCGACACCGAATCCGGCAATTACTATGGTTTTATAGCTTTTATCTAAACCACCTAAAATAAGAGGTATCGAAGAGGAAACGGTATTACCATAATCCGTAGCAAGGAAAGGTAGCTTCTGTTCATCAACTTTTAGTTTTCGCCTTAGAGTATCGATAATAAATCGGCTGCCCTGATGCAGAGCAAAATACTCGACATCATCAATTGTTAAAGCGTTTAATGCCAGCATGTCAGCAATATTATTAGGGACAGTTATTGCTGAAAAGTTAAATACCGCACGCCCGTTCATAGTTAATTTATTATCTTCATTAATTTTTATAGCAGGATGACTTTTACCGTAACTGCCGAATAAAAACCTTCCGGTTTTCCACTTTGGGGTATTACTGATAAGCGTAGCTGATGCACCGTCACCAAATAAAAGACTGGTGTTTTTATCCTGTTTATCAATTATTTTTGAATATGGATCCGCTGTAAACAGAATACCTTTTTCAAAACCATTAGCTTGCATAAAACCCTGAATAATAGACATTCCATAAACAAAACCAGAACACCCCAGAGAGATATCAAAAACAGCACAATGGTCGGACAAATCAAGTTTTTCATGCACTATAGCAGAAGTATGCGGCAGACCATGGCCATCAGGGTTTTGCGTACACACAACAATACAGTCTAACTGTTCAGTCTGGATACTGGTTTTATTTTGTAAATCTTTAAAAGCTTTAACACAAAGATCGGATGTTTCTTCACCTGAGTCTTTAACTGCCAGATGCTGCATACCAATTTTCTGTATAAGAAAATTTTCGTCCAGGTCAAATTCTGCAATTCTATTATTATTGTCAATCCGGTTTTGCGGAATATAACAGCCTATTGCCTCAATACCAATCATACATTCACCAGTGAAAAGAAAATATTGCCCACAATATCGCCACCTGACTTAATTTCAGTTTTAATTAATTTATAGTTTATATTATGTCGTAATATTAAGTTTATATTTTCATTCTGACTGCATAGTACCGGAAGATCAATTCTGGTAAAGAACCATTTTCCTGTTACATCAGGAAACAATTGTTGCAGCATGTATTTATTCATAGCAACGACTGTTTCAATAAAACTATAAGGACTTTCCCCGGATAATGTAATGCTATTATCTATCATATTACAAAGTTCAGTAATCTTACTTTCATCATAAGCAACTCTTTTTTTCTCTGATTGATGTTCAGTATCCTCAGCTTCTGAAATTGCCATCCAATATGTTATACCCTCTATTTCATATTTACATCGTACAGAAATATTATCTAATTTATTTATTATTGTTTTATCTTCAGAGCAATATAAGTGGCATTTTGTTGAGTGCACTACATTATGAACGGTAAATATAATTTTCTCCACCAAAGTTCCGGGGGGAATTTCTGTCATCATGCGATTAAACATATCCGTACCATGAATATAATTTCTTGTTCCTTTATAGGTAAACTCAATTATTTTTATCTTCATAGCAACCGGTTTGTTTCCATTCACCGTTTTGGCCCTGCATTAATTTTACGCATTTTTTTAGCCGGATTACCGAACATTGAATCACCTGTCTGAACATCTTTTACTACCACAGCCCCCATTCCTATTGAGCAATCATGTCCAATTTTCAAATTATCTCGTACACTCACACCCAGGCCCAGTGTGCTTCGTTCACCAATTTTTGTATTGCCTCCAATAAGGCTGCCCACAGACATCCAGACATGATGGCCGATATTCACTCCATGCCCTATATTAGATAAATTACCTATTACACTATTGTTTCCAATAACCGTCGATGACATCACCCCTTTAGCAATCACACAGGAAGCCCCTATTTCAACCTCATCACCAATAATTACACCGGCAATATGTGGAAAACGAAGTACCCTGTCATCCTGTGTTTTATACACTGTAATCCCTGCAGTGCCAATAGTGGTATTTTCTCGTATTGTAACATTACGACCAATATAAGTGCCCTGCTTTATAACGCATCCCGCGTTTATTACAGCACCCTGGGCAATATAAACACCCGGTTCAATAACTGCCTGTGAATGAATTTGACTATCTTTATGTATTTCAGGTTCGACATCCACTAAAGAAGAAAAGCATGCAAATCCCGGAGATTGTTTTAATTGACTGAGCAAATCAATAAACAGAGCACGGGGATCATCCACTATTATTAGATTATGCCCTGTAAGCTTTGCAGCGGTTTGTTGATTAGTAATAATACAGGTTTGTTTTAATTGTGTTGATTTTTCATTTTCCGGGAGTCTTTCTAAAAAACAAAGGGTCTGTCCCACTGCATAGCGGCCATCAGAAACACCAATGATTATATCTGCAGCCGTGTTTCCAGACTTAATGCTTAATAACTTATCTGAACCAGTAATTTTCTTACTTAATGATACTATTTCAGAACATGTTATTTCTTTGATAAATCTAATAAATTCCACTGTATTAACCAGACTGTAAACCGACTTTAGCTTTAATAGTATTAATAATAATTTTCTGAAAGTTATTTTCCAGTTCAGAAAAAATAGGCAAACATAAAACCTTATCCGAAATACCTTCAGATATCGGGCATTTTTGCCTGGGTTCAATATAACTCAAAGTATTCAAAGAAGGATAAAAATAGCGTCTGGGGAAAATATTATGGGCATTTAAGTCTGCCTGCACCGCCAATAACTGTTTTTCATTTTCAAACACAACAGGAAAATAGCTGTAATTATTACTTGCATCTGAATTTAGTTGCTGAAACTGTACAAAACCATTGAGTTCCTGCTGATAATAACTGTAAATTTCAGCCCGTTTTTCCTCAATTAAGTGCATTTCTTCCAGCATGCACAAACCCATTGCGGCTTCAAACTCGTTCATTTTGGCATTAATGCCTAATTCAGGAATGGATTCAGCATTTTCTATTCCAAAATTAATCAGATAACGTGCTTTTTGTACCAGATCATCATCATTAATAACCAGGGCTCCGCCTTCTATTGTATGAAAAAGCTTGGTTGCATGAAAACTGAGTGTTGAAATATCCCCGTAATTTAATATGCTATTGCCTTTAAAACGCACATTAAAAGCATGAGCCGCATCATAAACCACCTTTAGATTTAACCGCTGAGCTATCTGGGCAATTTTTTCTACCTCGCAGGCATTACCAAATACATGCACTGGAACAATAGCACGAGTATGAGGTGTACATAAGGCTTCAATATTATCCGCCTCAATATTAAAGGTTTGAGGGTTAATATCAGCAAAAATCGGCAGGATACTATTGGTCACCAGAGAACTGGTGGTCGCTACAAAAGAAAACGGGCTGGTAATTGCAAAGCCATTTAAATCCAGTGTCCGGTAGGCAATTTCAAGGGCCGCGGTTCCATTGGAAACCAGAACAATATGTTTAACCCCCAGATAATCCGCCAGTTTCTCTTCCAGTTCCACGAGTAAAGGGCCGTTATTCGTTACCCTGCCGTTCTGGTAAATCTTATCCACATAATGCTTATATTTTTTTATATCCGGCAGATAAGTTTTGGTTACATGGATCATTCAAAATTTCCAATGAGCTTAAGCATTAAGAAATACCAAGCCTGTTCAGGAGTCATAAAACAGCCATTTAATTTGTGTAAATTTTTAGTGCTTAACAGCCTGTTCAGTGGCTTTAGCGGATTTTTCTTTAACCATCTGATTAAAGGACTCTCTAAAACTCATTTTTTTTATGCTGATGCCGGTAAAGCCGCCCAAGTGGATGGCGCCATTAAGGGCTTTTTCAATTAACGGCTTAACACTTTCCGGGACACTGACATGCAGCTTGTGCGGGCGTACCGGATCGGGAATGTTTTTTAGCTCCACATCCAGGCTATAGGTCATTTCGCAAAGATAAATGACTTTATCATCCAGGCGTGCGGGTTTTCAAATGATAAATCATTTAATAAAATAACATTTTCTGTAACTGCAAGAAGTTGATTAACCAAAAACCAGTGTTCTTGTTGTGTTTTATGCTTCATAAAGCCACGCCATAATCAATCGCTTGTTGGTAGATGGATTCTATACTGCTATACCTGTCTTTTATCAAGAAATCTACTTTTCGTCCGCCTAATTTTATATAAAGACGCGCGCTCAATCGGCACCCCGCTTCAATTTTGTTACTTAAATGCTTAGGCGTTTGAATAAACAGGTCAATATCTCCCCCTTTTTTGCTGTCATCAGTACGACTGCCAAACAGATACATTTTAATATTTCCAAAATGCTGGTAAGCATATTGTAAAAGTTGCTTTTGAGTTTCAGCTGAAAGCCTCATGGTATGGATTCTGCCAATAATTTAATTTAGCGGATAAATACAGCGTCTGATTTTTTTGATTTATTAAGGATTATAGTAGATTAAAACCAAATTCACCGTCTTTTCTTGAAACAAATCTCATTTTTACTATTTTATTTATAAAAAAACAAATGTTTTTTAGCTATAATTAAAGTATGTACTAAAATAAGCTCTATAAAACATATAAGCATCAGTCATTCACACAAAATTAAGAAAATTATGGTATTAGCCCAACAATCCACACAACTAACTGGTCTGGCAAGACAGCTTGTCATGCAGAACCTTCTCCAGGAAGAAGAAGCCACCAAAGCCATTGAAGAGGCAAAAAAAGAAAAACTACCGTTTGTTCAATATGTTACCAGTAAAAACCTGGTTAAGTCCATTGATATTGCCACATTGGCATCCACAGAGTTTGGCACACCACTTCTGGATATATCAGCCCTGGATATTGAAAAGGAAACGTCATCTTTAATAAAAGAAGACCTGATAACCAAACATCATGCTCTGCCCATTTTTAAACGTGGGAACCGGCTATTTATTGCCTTGGCAGATCCTACCAATATTAGTGCTCTGGATGAAATTAAATTTCAGTCTGGCTTGAGTGCCGAGGCAATACTTGTTGAGGCTGACAAGCTGGAAAAAGTCATTGATAGAGTAATGTCTGATGCTGATGAAAGCATGGATATGTCTGATTTCAGTGATGACGAGCTGGATGGACTGGATTATGAAGATACTGAAAAAGATGATGATGATGTTAGCCGCAGTGATGCGGATGATGCTCCGGTCGTTAAATTTGTCAATAAAATTTTACTCGATGCCATTAATAAAGGTGCTTCTGACATCCACTTTGAGCCATACGAGAAGTTTTTCCGGGTTCGTTTAAGAATGGATGGTTTATTACAGGAAGTAGCCAAACCACCTGTTAACTTAACCCCCAGAATATTAGCACGCATCAAGGTTTTGTCCCGCCTGGATATATCTGAACGACGTATCCCTCAGGATGGCCGTATGAGGATGAAAATATCCAAAAACCGAGCCATCGATTTTCGTGTCAGTACCTGTCCAACACTATTTGGAGAAAAGGCCGTTTTACGGATTCTGGATCCCAGCAGTGCCAAACTGGGTATTGATGCACTGGGTTATGAGGATTTTCAGAAAAAACTTTATCTTGATGCCCTTGCCAAACCACAGGGGATGATTCTGGTTACAGGACCAACGGGTTCAGGTAAAACAGTCTCATTATATACAGGCCTGAATATCCTGAATACAGAAAACGTTAATATTTCTACGGCAGAAGATCCTGCAGAAATTAATTTACCCGGGGTTAATCAGGTCAATGTAAACCCTAAAACCGGGCTTACCTTTGCTGCAGCTCTGCGATCTTTCTTACGTCAGGATCCGGATATAGTGATGGTCGGGGAGATTCGCGACCTGGAAACAGCAGAAATTGCCATTAAAGCAGCACAAACCGGCCATATGGTTCTGTCCACTTTACATACTAATGATGCCCCACAAACGCTTGGGCGCCTTATGAATATGGGTGTTCCACCTTATAATATCGCCTCTGCTGTTAGCTTAATTATTGCTCAGCGCCTTGCCCGACGCTTATGTAATGATTGTAAACAGCCTGCAGATATACCAAAGGAAGCTTTGCTAGAAGAAGGGTTTACTGAAGAACAGGTTGCTAAGGGCATTACTGTTTACAAGCCGGTGGGTTGCTCCAACTGTACCAATGGTTATAAAGGTCGGGTGGGTATTTATCAGGTTATGAAAATTTCAGATGCAATGGGACGTATTATTATGGAAGGCGGTAATGCCATTGATCTGGCTGATCAGGCACAAAAAGAGGGGATCCCAGATTTAAGACAGTCAGGGCTTAAAAAGGTAATGGATGGTATTACCAGCCTTGAAGAAGTAAACAGGGTTACTAAAGAATAAGCGTTGAGCGTTGAGCGTTGAGCGTTGAGCGTTGAGCGTTGAGAAAAGTATAAAGACTTTGTCTTGGGATTATAAGAAAAAAACATAATTTTCGAGTTTTTAAATAGAACATCGTTATTACAAAATTTAAGGATTACTAATGGCAGCAAAAGAAAAACCGGTTCCAATTTTTCTCTGGGAAGGTGCAGATAGAAACGGCAACCGAAAAAAGGGGGAAATCCAGGCAAAGAATATGGCTCTGGCCAAAGCTCAGCTAAGGCGTGAAGGCATTAATGTTCTTAAGATCAAGTTAAAACCCAAGCCCTTGTTTGGTCTCGGTGGGCCAAAGAAAAAACCTATTACCCCTCTGGATATTGCTATTTTTTCCAGACAGTTGGCCACTATGATGAAAGCTGGTGTTCCTTTAGTACAGGCTTTTGAAATTGTAGGTACCGGACATGAAAATGCTTCTATGTCTGAGTTAATTATGAATATTAAGGCCGATGTAGAGGGTGGTAGTTCGTTAACTGAGGCATTAAGAAAACATCCTTTATATTTTGACGACTTATATTGCAGTTTAGTGCAAGCCGGTGAACATGCTGGTATTCTGGATAGTATCCTGGATAAGGTTGCAACTTATAAGGAAAAGACTGAAGCGCTTAAGTCTAAAATTAAAAAAGCCATGTTTTACCCAATTGCAGTTATAGTTGTTGCTATTATTGTGGTAACTATCTTATTACTCTTTGTCATCCCACAATTTGAGGATATGTTTAAAAACTTTGGAGCAGATTTACCCGCGCCAACTCAATTTGTTGTCAATATGTCTAAGTTTCTTCAAGAATGGTGGTATGCTGTATTCGGTGGAGCAGGAATAGCCTTATATACTTTCTTTTATTTTAAAAAACGTTCCAGGAAAATGCGGGAATTTCTTGATAAAATGGCACTTAAAATTGCCATTGTTGGTCCTATTCTGGAAAAAGCCGCTATAGCTCGTTATGCCCGTACTCTACAAACTATGTTTGCTGCTGGTACACCTCTGGTTGAAGCTCTCAGTTCAGTATCAGGGGCAGTGGGCAATATCGTTTTCAGTAATGCTGTCGATCAAATTCAGCAGGAAGTGGCAACAGGTACACAGTTAAACAAAGCCATGACCAATAGTGGCGTTTTCCCGAATATGGTTATTCAGATGACGGCTATTGGTGAAGAGTCCGGCGCCCTGGACACCATGCTGGGTAAGGTCGCCGATTTTTACGAGGCCGAAGTAGATAATCTGGTGGATGGCCTAACCAGTTTGCTGGAACCCATGATTATGGCTGTGTTGGGTGTAATAATTGGTGGTATTGTGGTGGCCATGTATCTGCCTATCTTCCAGATGGGCCAGGTAGTCTAAGCTTCAAATGGAGATTTATCAGTATTTAATATCCAACTCCTTTTTTTTTCTGAGCACTGTTTTTCTGTTCAGTTTACTGGTTGGTAGCTTTCTTAATGTGGTTATCTGTCGACTGCCAATTATGCTTAAACGTGAATGGAAGTCCGATTGCCTTGGTTTTCTTGCTGAAGAACTCGAAGATAAGGAGCTTCAGACAAAATATTCTAATACAGAAGATAAAACCCCTTTTAATCTCTCTGTTCCCCGTTCCCGTTGCCCATCCTGTGGGCATCAGATAAGCGCACTGGAAAATATTCCGGTTATTTCCTGGTTGTTTTTAAGAGGTAAGTGTTCCCAGTGTGGTGCAGCCATATCCATTCGTTATCCACTTATCGAACTAACAACAGCATTGCTTTCTGTACTGGTTGCCTGGAATTTCGGCGTTCAGTGGTTTAGCCTTGCCGCGATTATTCTGACCTGGGCATTAATTGTCCTGACCGTTATTGATTTTGATACTCAGTTATTACCGGATAATATTACCCTGCCCTTTTTATGGCTGGGCATTTTATTAAGTTTAACCGGGATATCGCCCATCAGTCTGACAGACAGTGTGATTGGTGCTATAGCCGGCTACATGGTTTTATGGACGGTATATCAATTATTCAAGCTGGTTACCGGTAAAGAAGGCATGGGCTTTGGTGATTTCAAATTACTGGCCTTACTGGGTGCCTGGCTGGGCTGGCAGGCCCTGCCAATGATACTGCTTCTTTCTGCCCTGGTTGGCTCTATTGTAGGGATCAGCTTAATTCTGCTTCTTGGACGAGACAAAAATATTCCCATTCCTTTTGGTCCTTACCTGGCGGCAGCCGGTTTTATTGCCCTGCTCTGGGGTGATCAAATTAAACAGGCTTATTTTACTTATATGGGTCTGTAATATATGTCTGGAAGCTTAAGTCCAGGAGTATTAAGCATTGCTCTGACCGGCGGCATTGGCAGCGGCAAAACTGCAGTGGCCGATATTTTCTACCAGCTGGGCAAAGATCAGGGCTTAAAACTGATTGATTCGGATCAGATCGCCCGCCATTTATTACAGGGTTCTATTTATCACTCTCCTTCCCAGGCTTTGTTGAAGGTTAAGGAATTGTTTGGTGATGAACTGTTTGAACCGGATACAGGTGAACTTAACCGGGCTATACTACGAAAAAAGTTATTTAATTCTCCTGAAAATAAAACACAGCTCGAAGCTCTACTCCATCCCCTGGTCTATCAGTCAATTTTTGAGCAGTTAGAGACTTACCGCAAACAGAATAATATCCATATTGTTATTACCTCCATCCCCTTATTCTTTGAAACCGCATATCAAACAGAACGAAGTCAATATTTTGATCGTATTCTGGTAGTGGATATTCCCGAAGATATACAGTTACAACGCAGTATAAAAAGAGACCACTGTTCTAAAGAGTTAATCCAGCAGATCATAGACAGTCAGATTGACCGCAATACCCGCCTGAAACGGGCCGATGATATTATTGATAACTCTGGAACCCTGCAACAGTTAAAGTCCAGAGTTAACGAACTGTACAAATTTTATCAAAAATTAGCGGGCAGGCAATAAGTCATTCACCAGTAGAAATAAGCCCTTAACCAGCATGAAACATGTCACAGAAAAATGCTTTGACTATAGGCCAGCAATAGTGAAACAGTTGCAAGCCTGTCCTAGATATTGGACAATAGGAGTTTATTAGTCATTGCTGTTTTTGACAACAGTGACAACTATAGCAATGATGATCCTTCCAGACAGGAAATATTGAATAACGTGACAGATTCCACCATTTACGAGTTACCTCTTAATGAACGGATCCGAACTCTTTTGCGTCTGGAGTTTCTGTTTCAACAGGCCCGTTATTCTATGCGTGGCTATTCCGTCTGGGACAGCCGGGCGACCATCAGCCATATTCTTGATATTTTAAGCATTATGAGTCGTATTGATTTACGCATGGAGCTAATCAAGGAGCTGGAACGTCTGGCTTCCGCCTTACTGGCCATCAGTGCCAGTCCGGGAGTTGATCCAACCATCCTGGAAGACACGCTGAAACAAATTGAAAAATATCTCAATACACTCAGAAGCAAAAAAAGTAATGCCCAGGACAAACTGACTCATAACGAATTACTTAAACTGATCCGTCAGCGAGATACCATTCCAGGCGGCACCTGTGACTTTGACCTGCCAATTTATCATTTCTGGCTGAAGCAGCCGGCTGAACATCGCATTGAAATTCTGGAATCCTGGTTAATGCAGCTGGATTATTATCGCTTATCCATTAACCTGATCCTTAGCCTGTTAAGAGAAAGCAGTATCCAGAGTCCTGCAACGGCCAAACAGGGTTTCTTTCAGCAGTCCCTGGATACCAGTATCCCATTTCAGTTAATCCGGGTTCTGGTACCAGCGGATGTGGATTATTATGCTGAAATCAGTGGGGGTAAACATCGTTTCAGTGTCCGTTTTATGACACCTGTTAATAATGAACGGCCTGTTCCCTGTACGAAAGATATTGATTTTCAGTTATCCTGTTGTGCTTTGTGAAGAGCCGGTTAGAGGTTTCAGGGGCAAGGTTTTAGGTGGAAAGTATGAAAGAATTATTGATAAAGTGTCCGACCTGTTCCAGGGAGCATGATTACTATCAGTCTAAACCCTGGAGTCCTTTTTGCTGTGAGCGTTGTAAATTAATTGATCTGGGAGCCTGGGCCAGTGAGGAGCACAGGATTAA
>DRNA01000309.1 GCA_011322365.1 Aeromonadales bacterium
CCTCTTGATTTCACATTTTCAATAGTTGTGAAATAGTCACCGGTATAGGTAACATCAAGGCGAACTAATAAATCAGAATCCAGTTTTTCAATACGCTTATAATATTGAATACCCAGTGATGCATTAAGGTCGGCGGCTCCTGGGAGCTTGTTACCATCTGCATCTACAACCGGTGCTTTTACACCTGTAATTGGATCGCGAGGAGAGGCCCCATTCGGGAAACTGTCAAAGGTTGCATCCAGAGTACCTAGTGAACCGTTAATGGTCAGATCATCAGTGACTCTGAAAACGGCTTCAAGCTCGATACCATTTGTAGATACACTGGCAGCATTTCGGATACGAATGGAAGTTGTTTCTACACCATTATTAATACCCAGGCTAAAGAACTGATTCACCTGATAGTCATCATAGCTGGCATCAAAGTAAGCCATGTTTAAAGTTAGACGGTCGTCCAGCAAGCTGGTTTTCAGACCTAATTCATAACTGGTGACGGTTTCTTTGTCAAATCTAATACCATCAGCTAATGCTGTAGGATCGATAAAGTCAAGGTTAAAACCACCAGACTTGAAACCGGTAGAATATTTCACATAAATATTGGAGTAGTCATTATAGGCATAATTCAAACTTACCGTAGGAGACCAGTCCGTATCTTTTCTTTTATCCTGTATTCCACCGGCAGGCGTAGTAGCAATGCCAAATAATCCGGAGTGGCTACCATCTAATGCCCAATCCATTTTCTTGGTTTCTGTGGTATAGCGAACCCCAAAACCTAACTTCCATTGTTCATTAAGCTGATAACTACCACTTAAGTATGCGGCTGTACTTTCGGTATTTACAGTACCGCGGTTACTGGTTGTTGTACCCGGGTAGTTAACGTTAAAATTAGCAAAATCACTGAAGAATATTGCCGCATTACCATTAAATACATCACGTAGGGTATCGGAATCCTGATTATAGTAATAAACACCAACCACATATTTAAATGCAGCGTCATCAGGTGAGATTATTTGAAATTCCTGAGTAGTTTGATCGTATTTATCTTCATAATTCAAATGGACCCAGTCGATAGCGCCATAATCCGTATCATTTTGATAGTTGATCTTGGTCACACGATTTGATGTTATGGATTTTAAAGTAAATTCATTGGCCATGTTATAGGTGATGTCCAGTGCGCCACCTTTGATATCACGTTTTTCCCGTCCTGGATTGCTCCAGCTTACTTGATCGGCTTGTGGTGCATCAACTTCTGCGAACGCGCCAAAAGTATCAGTTATATTAACACCGAGGACAGGCCTTCTGTCAGAAGTCAAACCATCCAGAGAAAGATTAATATCTAATGCTTCACTGGGCTGATACCTGAACTGTGCACGCCAGGATTGCGTATCCTGATTATTGAGATCATTAGGAGCAGTGGGTGGTGTATCGGGTCCTAAAGCATGGGTAGGATGGGGGGGGAATCCAAAAGCTGCAAAAGCAGGGTCAAAACTACCTGCAATAACCGCAGCAATCGGTACAATAATGGGAGCACCGGTATTGGGATCTACGCCTATCACCATATTTGTTGGTACCTTATCAGCACTCCAGACATTATCTATATAGCCATCACGTTGGCGTGTTGACCCAGCAAATTTTGCAGTAAAGGTGTCTGTAATAGGTACATTAACGTTTGCCCGTAATTCAATACCGTTTAAATTAGCAAAGTTTACCGTGGCTTTCGCTTCAAATTCATCACCTGGCTTTTTTGAGACCATACTGATAGCACCAGCTACGGTATTTTTACCAAATAATGTTCCCTGAGGACCACGAAGGACTTCAACACGTTCCAGGTCAACAAGGTCCTGGTTAACCGCAGGTCCCTGACCCAGATAAACACCGTCCAGGTAAACACCTACACGACTATCAAAACCAATATTACGGCTGGGAGCACCCACACCACGAATGAGAATTCTTGAATTGAAATCTGTGCCCTGAGTAATTAATACATTGGGAATAAATTCTGCTAATTCACGTAATTCCTGAATACCTGTTTGATCGATGGCTTCTTCAGGGAATACTGACATCGAAATAGGTACTTCAGAGAGTCGTTCAGAACGCTTCTGCGCCGTAACGAGAATGACATTACTGTCATCATCATCATTGGCTGCAGCAGTTGCTGCATCTTCAGCATAACTGCTTGTGCCAAATAAAGCGGTACTTATGGCGAGTGATAAGAGTAATTTTTTATTGTTTTTCACGGCTGAGTAATCCTCCCGTTAAGTGGTTTGTGCAAACTGGTCGGTGGACTGACCGTTTGAATTCAACAGCAAGATTACCTTTGTACGCGTGTAGATTCAAGGCTTTATAACGATTTTTAATAAAATTTCCAAAATAAAATTTAATACGGGTGTTTTAAACAAAGGTTTCTGCCTTTAAACCAAGCCAATCCAGAGCCGTTTTACTTAACAATTGAGTACGAGTAGCAGTTTCTTTAACATGTGATTTAATCAGTTTTCCCGGTTCAAGTTCTCCCAGTGGGAAGGGGTAATCAGAGCCTAGTGCTATATGCTCTGCACCCATTAAATTAATAACATAATCAAGCATTTGTGGGTCATGTAAAATAGAGTCAACATAAATTTTATCGATATATTCTTCAGGTGAATGAGGGTTATCAATGGCACAGAGATCCGGTCTGACATTAAAGCCATGCTTAATACGCCCGAGAGTACCCGGGAACGATCCACCGCCGTGAGCGAACAAAACACGGAGTTTGGGATATTTTTCAAGAACGCCACCAAAAATCATATTGCAGATAGCCACACAGGTTTCAGCCGGCATACCCACCAGCCAGGGCATCCAGTATTTTTTCATCCGATCTTTGCCTAACATTTCCCAGGGGTGCACCATAATGGCCACATCCAGTGCTTCGGCAGCCTCAAAAATCGGTAGTAGATTTTCATCATTAAGTTCCCAGTTATTAATATGAGAACCGATCTGAATTCCAGGAATGCCCAGATCATTTTTCATCCTTTCCATTTCTTTAATGGCCAGCTCGGGCGCTTGCATCGGCAGTGTGCCCAAGCCAATAAAACGTTTTGGGTGGGCCGAGACTATGTCTGCAATGTGATCATTCAAAAAACGTGATAAATCCAGGGTGTCTTCGGCTTTGGCCCAGTAACTAAACATCACCGGGATAGTACATAACACCTGAACATCAACCCCAAAAGCATCGCATTCTTCCAGTCTCCTCGTTACATCCCAGCAGTTAGGTGTAATTTCTCTGAAAAAGCGATGGTCCTGCATCATTCTGGCGTTACCATTTTCAAGGTGATCAAGATGGATAAAACCCCCATAACCATATTTTTTCTTCAGATCTGGCCAGGATTTGGGCAGGATGTGCGTGTGCATATCGATGGTGAGTTCTTTACGGGTTTCAAACTCCGGTGTATCTGAATTCATGTTAA
>DRNA01000310.1 GCA_011322365.1 Aeromonadales bacterium
CTTCATGCCACCCTGAGCCAGCATCCACATTTCCCAGTGAGCACCCAGTCCTTCCCTTTGACCATGGGCACCAATGTGTACTTCGACACCAAGATTAGCCAGTTCTTTTACCACTCTGGCATTATTGACATGATTGTAATCCGCTTCAGGAGCCATAGTTCTTCTTACCGAACGCGGTATCAATACAGATGGTGGAACCCATTTTGAGAGAATAGGATGCTTCCAGACTTCAGTATGCTGATACCAGTAATTTTCACCAAAAATACCACCATATCCAACGATAAGCGTAGGTGTATACCCCACCTTGGTCTGTGACCATAATTGCTTGACGTCCTCATAAACATTAGCAACCGGAATGGAATGTTCGATACCGGTATGACCATCCACAATCATGTTCATATTATGCTGAAAAAGTGATCCACCTTCAGGAAAAACTTCCATCTTTTCTTCACGAGCCGCCTCTAATATCTGCTGACGTTGATCACGTCTGGGTTGATTATAACTTTTTACAGAAAAAGCACCCGCAGCTTTCATTCTTCTCACATGCCGACGGGCATCATCCAGATTATTGACCTCAGCAAAAATATTAGCTTTTGCACCATAGAGAATCATTCCGGTAGAAAAAATTCTCGGTGCAATAATTTTACCCGCTTTAGCCATTTCACTGGCCGCAAAAATTTCACTGGTATCATTGGAAGGGTCATGAATGGTAGTGACTCCGAAAGACAAACTGGTAAGGTTTTTCCAGTTTTGCTGTGGAATAATTTCATTTTGACCTTGCGAACCATGCCAGTGAGCATCAACAATACCGGGCATAATAGTTTTTCCTTTCATATCGAAAGTCTTTATGCTGGCAGAAAGTTTAACATCAGCTGCCTTACCAACATCCTGTATAATATTATCTTTAATAATCAGCGTACCATCTTCTATAACCCCATCATTTTCCATGGTAATAATTCTTGCGTGGATCAGGGCTATGGTTTGATGAGGTTTGGCTGAACGGAAACTGAAACCAACAACCTGTCCCGGATTTTCAGGTAGAGAGTCTTCTGATAGAGAATTTTCCGGAGGAGAATTTTTTTCTTTATTATCAGAGTTTGCCTTTTTACTAAACAGTGACGCTGAAATTGATTGATGAAAAAGTTGGTTACCTGATGACCAGTAAACAGTATGGCTATCACCGGACCAATGAATATTTTCGCCTGCATCTGTCGAAATTTTCACCACAGGCAATGCCGCATTTTTTGCCGATAGCTGGATGATTTTTCCACTGGGTCTAAAAGGTGCAATATAGGCATTAAATCCATCAACAAATGCCAGCCAGTTACCATCAGCAGATAAAGAAAATTCTGAACCAAAATGTGTTTGCGCTACAATTTGTGATTTAGCCGTTTTACCATCCCATGCCACCAGATTGGCTTTGCGAGTTTTTCCTCTGCCTTTAAACTGTGTAACATACAACCGACCATCCACCCCGGTCTGGATATTATTACCATTAAAGGGTAATTTTTCAGGTTTGTTTTTCCCTGCAGCATCTATTTGATATAAACCGGTATTCAGACTCCAGTCTGGCGATAACAGATACCCCCCTGAAGTTTTCTTAAAGTAAACGGTTCTACCATCAGCTGAGAATCTGGGTTCCAGGTAATGACCTGGCTGACGGGTTAACTTCTTATTCCGTTTGCCCGAGATAGACATTATTCTTACGGCCCCGAGTTTTTCATCATTCCAGCTCACGTAGGTTATCCAACGGCCATCACTGGAAATTGCCGGATAAAAAGCCTCTTCATTTTTTCTGTTGGTTAGCTGCTTTAATTTTCCAGTGGAAAGATTTTTAATATAAATCTGACCCAGAGCCTGAAAAACGACATTTTTTTCGTCGGGAGTCACTGTCATCCAGCGTAACATTTTTGTCATTTGCTTTTCAGAAAAAGCTTTGTTTTTAAACCTGAGAGCATCAGCTACCTGACGGGTATGATTGACCTGAAAATCAATTCTGGCTATTTTTTTAGTTGCCACATTAATTCGATGTATTTTACCCTTCGCCCAGAAAACCAGAGATTTTGAATCTGGCAGCCAGGCTATATTCGGATATACACCGTGAATAGCCCAGGTTTCCTGCATATCTCTTTCCAGACAATCACAAAGCATGGTTTCGATACCGGAGGTCAAATCTTTAATAAACAGCGCCGTTTTATTTCGTACCCGTTTAACAAAAGCCAGTGATTTACCATCGGGTGATGGTGTTGGGCGTACAGAGCCACCGGGTTCACGGATAAAATCAATAATTTTTCCTGATTGTGTATCCAGTCTTTTTATGGCATAAATAATGCCATTAGAATCTTTGCTGTATTCAAACACTTTACCCGGGGTGACGTCCTGACTAAAGTAAACATAACGACCATCGCTAGAAAAAGCAGGTTCACCCAGGTCTTTTTGCTGGGTCGGAGCTTCGTTCATTCTGACGCCAGAACCACCGTTAATACTATATAACCACAGTTCTCCAGCACCTAATGAGCGAGTCCCGGTAAAATGCTTACGGGCAACAATAAAACGGCCATCGGGAGACCAGTTGGGGTTATTTAGTAAACGAAATTTTTCTCTGGTAATTTGTTTTAGATGCTTTCCTTCCAGATCCATTATCCAGATATTATCGCCCCCACCCTGGTCAGAAGTAAAAGCAATATGCTTCCCGTCCGGACTAAACCGTGGTTGCATTTCCCAACTGATGGTAGTAGTCAATGCTTTAGCTTTTCCTCCCCTGACAGGCAATAAATAAATATCACCTAATAAATCAAAAACTATCTGCTTACCATCGGGACTTACATCAACACTCATCCACGTCCCTGATTCAACATTGATCTTGATCTCGTGTGTTGAATAGGGTGGATGGTTGACATCCCATTTTTTTGTTTTTTCAACAATCTTTTTTACAACAGCCTGTTTGGGAGTCATAGCCTGAATAGAATGACTCAGAGCAAAATATGAAAATGTAGCAATTATCAGTAACTGCAGCTGTGTTTTTCTTATCATAGGGTTACCTGACTGGTTTTTTTAATAGTTAAATACGGCAAAACCTTGCGGTTGCACTAACCATCCGCAAGGTTTTGCCATTAGGGGAAAAAGTGTAATAGAAATGGCGGCTATCAGCCACCATAATGTTCAATCAATCGATTAAAAGTACCATTGGCCTTAATTTTAGCCAGAGCATTGTTCATGAGTTCAACGGTTTTATCCGATACCGACTTTTTACTAAACATGAGGTGAACATCACCGCTATGTATTACCAGAGGCAATTTACTCAGTTTTTCATTCCACCCACGTCTCCTGATAAGATCGGCTCCCACATAGGGATCTTCCAGTACCCCGTCTACTTTATTATCAAACAACAGTGCAAAATTAGCTTCAGAGAAATCATTATAAATAAACTGTCGAGCATACTTTTCACTATCCTGTAAATCATTTAAGGTTGCGCCATAAAAATAATCCATTACTGCACCCAGTCGCATGCCAGCATCCATCATAGATTTAATACTCATACCACTATAACGTTCTCTGTCTTTATTTTTTACATAGATGGCAAAAGTTTCAGCACGATATGGTTCTGAAAAATAGGCGTAGGAGCGACGTTTTTCCGTTAAAGTTGCACTGGCAACTGCATCAAGGGTTCCTTTCTTCAGCCGATCTAACAAATCTGCCCAATCCCCTTCTACATAGGTCACTTCACAATCGGTATGTTTGATTGCCGCATTAATAATATCAATGTCCATACCCGTCACAGCACCATCACGACCCCTATACTGATAGGGTTCCCACGCTGCCCAGCCAATGGATAGCGTACATTTTTCAGGTTTGGATTTTTCAGATTTAGATTGCTGAGCCTTATCTTTATCACTAGCTGTCAGCTGCTCGGTAGATTGGTTGCTAACATTTTTTTCTGTAACCGCTGTGGGTTTAACTGATTGTGATGTGGTGTCTGTGACAGGTTTATTTTCACCATTACAGGAAATTAAACTTACAGCAAGCAATAGCATTAAGTTAATACGTAAAAATTGTTGGATAAAATTCATTTGATGCCCCCATAAAAAGTTGAGGAACTCAATACGGCTTCAGCATAAAAGAGTTCCAGAAATACCATTTGTAGAGAATAACTACTCCTTATCTTGCAATGTTTGAATAGCTTAAGTTAGTTTATGTACCGCACACATAAGCATACGCTCTAAGAAAAAAAATTGTCAGGAGAGATTTAACTGGTCAGATCTGTTAACATTAATTATTGGATTTTTCTCAGAGATGAACAACATTAATACTGAAATACTGAACTAGTTTTGAAATTTTTTGATCGCTAACAGTATTGACTCCTGAGTTTGGGGGCCAAATAGCGGGCCATAAACTGTACCCTTACTATTTATAAGATAATTAGCCGGTAAACTCTGTGGCTGAGCCACCGGTAAAGATTTTATTAAAGGTGATAACAACCGAAACTTAACCTGATATTTTTCTTGTGCCTTTTGTAGATCCGATTCTGAGACAGGATCAAAATAAATTCCCACCACAGCCACTAAAGGAGAGGGTAAGTCCTGCGATAAACGGTTAAGTTCAGGTATTTCCTTCAGACAGGGTTCACACCATGGCGCCCAATAATTAACCAGCACCCAGCCAGTTTGTTGAGGTATTTGTACTTTTCCACCATCTAATAATCGGTAATTATCAGATTCAGAACAGGAAATAAGTAACAATAAACTCAATAAAGCAGTAAAATTGATAAATATCAGGTTTTTTTTCATGAAAGTTATATAAATTTTTGAAAACTAATACAAAAATCTGCACAAAAAGTGAATATTGTGCATTATTTTCGTGATATTATACCAATTTCATCTATATTTACATTATTAAATACAGATGTTCCGTTTTAACTGAAAATAAAATCTATTGATGTATTATCCGTTAACATAATTGATTAAAACACTTTAAGGATTCAGGGAGAATACTTTTTACAGATGGGTATTAATTCATTTAAACACTTAAGATTAACACTGCCAAAACAGAAAATCGGTGAACATCTTTTAGTCGAAACGAATATGGCTGCCCTGGCTTCATGGTTGAAGTCCTTGCCCTATGGCAATATGAAGGTGACTCTGCCTGCCCTGCTCAAATCCCTTTCAGGATTCAATCGAACCGATGTATCGTTAAGTACTCGCCAGGCCGCAATGGAAATGTATAACAACAGTTATCAGGTAGTTGCAGATTACTACCGGCCACGTTCGTTCAGACTGGATAAACGGCAGTCAAGAGTGAGTATGGAAGAACGGGCACTATTATTTCAGCTAACCCAGGAGATGGCATACGGCTATAAAAGCCTTGCCGTGGTTTATTCGGAAGAAAAAGGTCCGAATGAAACTCTGGCTCGAATTTTAAATTTAACCATTTATTATCTCAGTCTGGTGTTAATGCATCATTATGATGTCTATGCACCTGTCCCCAAAAATATCTGGAAAGAAATCCACAATATTCTGGCTTATTCACTGATTTTTGATTTAATTGAAGTTAATCTCCCGGAAGCAACCAAAACAGGCTGCCTTAATACCATAGAGCATACCTATCTTAGAATTTCACTGGTTGCCATCTGTAACCCTTATCATTTAAATATTGGGCAACATTGGCCATTGTGGGCCTATCTTTCCTACTGGGTCAAACATGCCGAGTTAAACGAAGACCTGGATGATTTTCACACCAATAATACCTTTGTTGTCAATCTGAAAAGTGACGATCGCCCCTTGCTTAAAGAGCGAATTGAAAATAACAGTGGTACTGAAATCCTGTTACTTTCTACAGAATCACTGATTTACCAGATAATCCAGCAACTTGATGAATTAAAAACTTCCGGAAGACCGCCTCTACCCGGTTTTGGCCATGAAATTAATGCCACTAAGGCTCGGCGTCTTCTGGAAATTATGCAATACCATTGGCAAAATTTTAAAAAGCGCGCCAGCCCGAGATTTGATAATAATAATAAGGTCAATGTCATCGCCAGCATTCGTGAGATTCACCAGGAATTAGTCAATGTTGACCCGCTTAGTATTAAAGAGTATCAAGGGTCTGCTGAATCATTTCCTGAAAATCCACAGCATACTAACGAAGCCAATCCCACAGATTCAGATGAAGAAGAATTTGAAGTAGCAAAAACCGTCTGGCATACACTCAATAGCAGTATGGGCGGTGTCTGTTTATCTACCGGTGAAAACATTATCCTGCCCAGAGTAGGCGAATTAATTGCACTTTCTGAAAATTTCTCCGAACATGACAACGAAGAGGGAACTTCAGTAAACAGCTGGAAACTGGGCGTCATTCGCTGGTTACAGAAAAGCCGTACTGAAGGAATCACTGTGGGGGTCGAATATATTGCCGGCGAGCTGCAACCGGTCTATATCAAAATCCTCGGTTTAGACGAACGTAAGGAACCCGGAATTTTAATCAGTGGTGAAGAAATCCAGGGGAAAACCACACCCACATTAATATATGCCAATGGTTCTGTTCCGGCCGATCAGGTAGTGGTACTGGTTATTGGTGATGCTAACCTGGCTATTAAACCTTTAAGAAAAATTATTGAAACATTATCTTTTGAACGGGTTTTCTACCAGACCAGAGAATTATCAGAAGCCTTTAAAGTCGCTGAAGACGAACTCAAGGCCGCCGAAGAAGCTCATAAGAAAAAAGAATCGGGCGATGAAGAAATTGAACTCACCTCTTTACCGGGTTTTACTCAGGTGGAGAAAGTAGATGATAATTCTGATTTGAGTATTGATATTGCCGACGAAGAATAACTCACCCGAATGATATTTTTTCAGATATAATCTTTCTTTATTTATAGAGAGATCCAGATGATTACAATATACCACAACCCTCGCTGCTCTAAATCCCGGCAAACACTGGCATTGCTTGAAGAAAAGGGTATTCAGCCCGAAATAATTGAATATCTCAAAACACCGCCATCTGCATCGGAATTGACCAAAGTACTCAACTATCTGAACATTTCGGCCAGAGATCTGATGCGAACCGGTGAAGCTGAATATAAAGAAAATAATCTCTCCAACCCTGAACTCAATGATAATCAGTTAATTGAATTTATGCTCAAATACCCAAAATTAATCCAACGCCCCATTGTCATCAATGGTGAAAAAGCAGCTATCGGTCGCCCACCGGAACAGGTTCTGGAGATCCTCTAAATTGCTGCCGATATTGGTACTTTATTATTCTGCCACAGGCAATACGCGACTGATGGCACGGGAGATTGCCCATGGTATCGATGCTATCGATGGGTGTGAAGCCATATTGCGCACCGTTCCCCCGGTAAGCACAACCTGCGAGACTCTAACTTCTGAGATACCGGATAATGGTGACCCCTACGCTACTACAGATGATTTACGTGTTTGTCAGGGGCTGGCTTTAGGAAGTCCCACCCGATTTGGTAATATGGCATCGGCTTTAAAGTATTTTATTGATGGTACATCAGCTTTATGGGTATCCGGAGAACTGGAAAATAAACCGGCGACAGTTTTCACTTCCACGGGCAACTTACATGGCGGACAGGAATCAACGCTCATCAGTATGATGTTACCGCTATTGCATCACGGCATGATAATCAGTGGAGTACCCTACTCAACTACGGCTATGACTAACACATCTACCGGTGGCACTCCCTATGGAGCATCTCACTGGGCACATGGCGAACAAAAAGTCTTATCAGATGAAGAGAAACAAATCTGCAGGGCTCAGGGTAAACGGCTGGCAGTATTGGCCTTAAAACTCAAAGTAAACCTTTCATGAGTAAAATATAAAATGAGCTTCAGCCAGTTAAAACCCGAGTTCAATGCCCAGCTACTACTTCAATTCAGTCGTTTTAGCTATTTATTGCTGGTCATCATTATCCCGATCTGGTCTTACCGCTACCCCACACAGATGGGTTGGCTGATGCCACTGATTTTCTGGTGGTTACCCCTGTTATTTGCACTTCCTGGCATTTTTCAGCTAAAACGTTACGCCATGACCTGGGCTAACTTTATTCTATTAATTCCATTTAGTCACGCCATCATGGTCTGGCTTAGCACACCTCTGGAAAGTCGCTGGGCCATGACCGAACTCATCCTCACCAGCAGTTATTTTATCTGTTTTATGCTTTCCATGAAAAAGATGGCAAAGAATAATTAATAGAGGCGCCCTAAAGCTAAAGCCGACTACTGCGATGCCGGAGCAGATGGTCACACAAGACCAGTGCTGCCATAGCTTCAACGATGGGTACTGCTCTGGGTAATACGCAGGGATCATGTCGTCCCTTCATTTGCAATGGCTGCGGATTTCCTGTTTCATCTATACTCATCTGTGGTTGTAATAAAGTCGCTACCGGCTTAAATGCTACGCTAAAATCCAGTGGCATACCATTGGAAATACCGCCCTGGATACCTCCGGAATAATTACTTTGTGTTTTAATCTGACCATCTTCACAGATAAAGGGATCGTTGTGTTCAGAACCCTGCATTTTTGCACCCTCAAATCCC
>DRNA01000311.1 GCA_011322365.1 Aeromonadales bacterium
GGATCAGGGACAAAATGAAATTCCACAACTGAGTTTTATCAGCTTCCCGCTGTGGGTATATAAAGCCCTGATGCTTCTCTGGGCAACCTGGATCAGTTTTTCGCTAATTAAGTGGATTGGCTGGTCGTGGGACGAACTTAAACAGGGGCTGTGGAAATTGTTTTCTGGAAGCACACCTAAAAGAAAGTCGGAAAGAAAACAGGCTAAAAAAAGTGGGCCTGAATCCAGTGATAAAAAGAGTGAAGAAATGAAGCATAAAAAAACTGAGAAAAAAGGTCATTATCCATTTGATTAATGACCTTTTTGGTTGGAGAGAATTTATTCGCGAATATGCCTCTGCATGTAACTCAGGTATTTGCCTTACGATTAATTAATAGAGGTGCCCTCAAGAAGATCTCTGTCATCCCGACCTTGTGGAGGGATCTTAAAGCTTCAAGATCCCTCCACAAGGTTAGGATGACAACTTAAACGTTAGAAAATGAATTTTTATTTCAACAAAATTAATATTATTCCATCAGTTAATAACACGACTGAGTTACATGCAGAGGCATGTTGGTGAATGTCTTTTATTTAAACAGGAAGCCAGTGGGTTACCTTACACCTTCGCGGCTAAAGACCGCTCCTACCCTCTATTTAAAAATTTTTCTAATAATCATATTGCTGTGCTGATTTTAGCAGTTGTGTACCGTTAATTTTTCCGCTACGGCAATCTTTTAACTGGCTATTACTCAGTACCACAATGGTATCTGCTTTTTTATTGTCGATGTAACTGGCATGATTAAAAATGAAGCTTAGATGTTCCCTTTTTGGAAGGTTCTTCGGGTAAGGGGCATATTCACAAAACGTAGTTAACACATTGTTTTTCCATTCATTATAATTTTTCTGTTGCTTTTGACGTTGCTTTAAGCGGATGTTTTTGAGCTTAGTTCTTAATGCTTTTTGTTGAACTCTGAGTTCAGCCTGTGATTTAGCCAGCGCTTTTCGCTCAGATGATAATTGTTTGTCGCGTTTATCCTTTGCGAGTTTTCTTGCTTTTTCTGCTATTTTTCTGGCCTGTTTTGCTAATGCCCGTTGCTTCTTATGCAGGGCTTTTTGAGCTTTTCGGTATTCTTTCATTTCTTTGGAACTCATATCAGAAAAACTGCCGGAATAAGCAACCTCGGGCATGGGCGGCATCGGCGGCATGGGTGCTACACCTTCAGGCCAGTTTTCCTGGGCCTGCTCCAGGGCTTCAAAGACAATTTCATTAATTTCCACAGGATCCGGGCCAACTGTAAAATCAGAATCCTCTACAGTGAAGGTTCTTAGTCGGTGTAGAGAGGTTCCGGGGAATTTAATATTTAACACAATACCCTGCTCGGCAAGATAATACCCTTTCACTCGAGGATGGGAACGATTGCTACCAAGTTCTGTTGATGATTCAACTAGCTTGGAAATAACCTGGATGTCTTTTTTTATAGCTTCAATATTTTTCGTCGATAAAGCCTGAACATGAGCAGAGAAAGCAATACCTAACCCGAGGAAAAAAAGTGGGTAGGTGACATATTTTTTTACATTTTTTTCATAAAACATAATAAGCCTCATAAATTTTATTGATTAGCATCCAGGGAATTCCAGAGTGCATTTATTTGTTCTTCATCCTGATGCTGTTCATTCACAACCCAGTTGATTATTTGTCGTTGTTGTTGATTATTTAGTTCTGATTGTTTTGAAAACCAACTGGCCATTTGTAATAAATCATTGCGCCTTTTTTGTTCTGCATATTTTAATAACGAAACCACCAGTATTTTATTCGTGCTGTTTTGTTCGGTTTTCAATTGTGCCAATTTATCATCAAAATTAAGGGATTGCTGTAGATTAAATTCACTGAAACGATTATCCAGTTCTCGGCTTGAAACATAATCTCCGGAAAAATTTATGGCGATACCTTGATCGGAAATATGTATATAGGGAAGTAAACTAAAAACTAAAGCCATACTGGCAAAAACCATTGCCAAAGATGACTGCCAGTGGCGTTTTTGTTTGACCGGAAAAAAATTTTTGGGGTTCCAGGGTGGTGCTTTTTCTGGTGACCATTGCTGCAGGGTTTCCATGGAAGTACGAAATTCTGAAAATTTAGCCTGAAATTCATCTGAATACTCTAAACGAGCTTCAAACTGCTGTTTTTCTTCGATAGACATTTCGTTATTTAAATAATGCCAGAAATTTTCTGTTTCGGCATTAGACCAATGCTGATTTGACATGGGCTTTCTCCGCAATATTTTTCATTTTGCCCAGTGAGCTGTAAAATCGTGTTTTTACGGTGTTACCGGGGATACCAAGTTGTTGACTGATTTCATCAAAAGTAAACTGTTGATAAAACTTTAATTCAAGGATACAACGATGATCTGGGGATAATTGTTCCATTAACTGCAATATAATCTGATTGCTTTGTTGTTGCTGTAACTGTTGATGCTGAGGGTAGATATTTTCATTGTGATTGCCATCTGAATATTCAGGGAGGTTATCAATTTCATTTTCAACCGTAGGCAATTTCCGTTTTCTGAGGAAGTCGATACTACGATTGCTGGCAATGCGATAAAGCCAGGTGCGAAATTTAGCATCACCTCGAAAACCGGGCAGGTTTCTGAAAACAGATAGAAAAATTTCCTGCATCAGATCAAAAGCATCCTGTTCACTTCCGGTCATACGAAAGGCGTGATTAAAAACTTCACCCTGATAGCGACGCACCAGCTTACTCCAGCTACGCTCGGAGCCGGAGAGTGCTTTTTGAATCAGTTGCCAATCACTACTTTTGAACATAATTTATAAGTTATTTTTATAATCTTGAATGCCTATGTACCTTAAATAGTTTTAAATAGGATATTTTAAAACCTGTCAACCCGAACACTGTCATCTGATCCGAACATTGTCATCCAACCCGAACATTGTCATCCCGACCCGAACATTGTCATCCCGACCCGAACTCTGTCATCCCGACCCGAACACTGTCATCCCGACCCGAACACTGTCATCCCGACCCGAACA
>DRNA01000312.1 GCA_011322365.1 Aeromonadales bacterium
TCTGCAAGTCCTGATAACTGGTAAGTTAGTGTCTGCGATTCATCCTGATAGTCGGTAATTTCCGGCGTCCAATGATAAATATTTTCTTTTACTGCTTCAGGATTTCGTCGATCAATAAAATTAAATGGATACTGTGTAGGTGCGGTCTGTGCAGATTGTTTATTTTCATAGAGAATGAAATTTTTTAAGGTATCCTCGAGATCATATTGCCCCTTATATCCAAAAAAATTTCCCGTATGATTGGTTACAATATCTTGTATCAGATACATTCCGCGACTATGCAACTCTCGGGAGAGCAACTGGTAATCCTCTACTGTGCCAAAATGAGCATCTATCGATTTAAAATCCACTGCCCAATAGCCGTGATAGCCTCCATATTGCCGATGATGACTCCACCATTGATTAGCCACCGGTGGCGTTATCCAGACAGCGGTTGCACCCAGATTTTGAATGTAATCTATTTTTTTGATAATACCCTGAATATCGCCACCACTGAATTTTGCTCCATTGTTCGGATCATATTCATTATCACCCTGATCATTATTTTTATTGTTGCCATCATTAAAACGATCAATCATTAAAAAATAAATAATCTGATCCGGCCATTGTGGTGATGGCACATGCAGCAACCTGTCATGCTGACATTGCTGATCCGTTGATATAGCGGTTGCTCCGTTAAGCTCACAAGATGCTTGTCGTTTTATCAATGATTGAGCCATTATTATATTGCTCAGAAAAAATACAAGCACAATACCTCGTATCGTGACGATTAAAATGTAACTTATTTTTTTCTGGTAACTTATTTTCATTTTTCTAATAGTTTTTGTACGTTTATTTTATTCAGTGCTATGTACATTATCGGGACTGTCAACCCATAACATTGCTAATCCGGCAACTATCATACAAGCTCCCCCAAACATAATGGCATAGATAGGTTTATCCGAAAAAACATGACGCATTAGCACACCCAACACACTGGCCGCCAATATTTGTGGGATAACAATAAAGAAATTAAAAATTCCCATGTAAACACCAATTTTTTTAGGGGGGACAGCAGAAACTAATATGGCATAGGGTACGGATAAAATTGATGCCCAGGCAATACCTACACCCACCATAGCGATAACCAGCAATTCTGGATCATGAATAAAATAAAATGAAATAAGCCCAAGGCCACCTAAACATAAATTAATCAGATGAGTAAGCCTGCGATTCAGTTTTTTTGCCAGAACCGGGATAAGAAATGCAGCCAGTGCGGCAAAGCCGCTATAGGTCGCAAATAAAATACCCACCCAGTCTCCGGCCTGATTATAGGCGAGTGAACTGGTATCTCGTGTGCCATAATGAAAATCTGCCACAGCTGGAGTCGTATAAATCCACATGGTAAATAATGAGAACCAGGTAAGAAACTGCACCAGAGACAATTGTTTCATAATTTTGGGCATATGAAACAAATCTTCAACTACCTTATAAAAGCCATTATCAATTCTGTTATTTTTTTGTAAAATAGAAGCCAGCCATTGCAACAGAGCAAAAACAATTAAACCTCCGGATAAGACATAAAGTTGTTTATCTAATTGTTGAAAATAAATCATAAAGGTAAACAGAATACCAATGCTCAACCAGATAAATGCTCCATTAAGATATTGAGCTGTGGTTCTTTTTATGGTTATAGTAGAACTATCTGGCCGTTTTTTTCGTGCTTGCACAAAAGATTCCAACTGTTCGGGCGAATATTCTTTAGTTGAATAGACTGTCCACAAAACAGAAAGCAATAAAACAACTCCACCGGTATAAAATGCATACAACACCGAATCCGGTATAACTCCAGCTTCTGCCACATTACTTAAACCAAACCAATTGGTCATCATCCAGGGCAAAGCCGAAGCAACAACTCCTCCAACACCAATAAAAAAACTTTGCATGGCAAATGCCTGCGTGGTCTGTTCTTCAGGTAACATGTCACCGACAAATGCCCGAAAAGGTTCCATTGATACATTAAATGAAGCATCCATGATCCATAACGTACCTGCTGCAATCCAGAGGGATGGGGAATTAGGCATAATAAACAGACTGATAGTAGCTAAAATAGCACCCACTAAAAAATAGGGCCGCCGCCTTCCCATACCGTTCCAGGTATTATCGCTCATATAACCGATGATAGGTTGTACAACCAATCCCGTTACCGGCGCTGCAATCCATAAAATGGCGATGTCATCAATGTGAGCACCCAGCGTTTGGAAAATACGGCTGACATTGGCATTTTGTAATGAAAAACCAAACTGGATCCCAAGAAATCCAAACGACATATTCCATATCTGCCAAAAACTTAAACGAGATTTGCCTGACATATTAGTTCTCCAAAATACTTTTATTGATGAGCAACTGGTTATTATTCTTTTCCCAGATAAATTTAATCATCAGAGTTCGATCGGAATGATTGTAATAATAACTGAATTTTTTCTTATTTATTGCCTCAAAAGACGCTGATTTTTCTATCTTCCTGTTGTTATATATGATTGAAGCGGGAGCCCTGAGCCAATGATGCAATATAAAATTAATGGTCCTTTTTTCAGGTTTGTTCGGGTAACCCTGACCCGTTTTATTAAAATTAAATTTAATAAAACTTTTGTTTTGAGTACTATCAAACTGTAAAATTTCATAAAGCCCTTTCTCTATGGACTGATTGGTCTTACCATCATCCTCATACATTTTCCCATTCGAATGGGTAGTACTATCATCGTTATAATAATGAATAGTTAACTGTTTACCTGAATAATTATCGGTATTTTTAATGGTTGATAGCATGGGGATAAAAGCACCGGCTCTAACCAGTACCGGAATAGTTTCCAGTGTGACTGGAATAGTTAAAACTGTCCCCCCTGAATAAGACTTATCATTCCAGAAATCAAACCATTTCCCGTTGGGAGCATTCACTTTCACCGAACTAACCCCGGGTTCTACTACTGGCGTCACCAGAAAACTATTACCCCAGAAATAGCTTGCTTTATTATTAATCAGATTAAGATTACTTTCGTCCTCAAAAAATAAAGGCCGCATTAACGGCATACCCGTTTTACTGTTTTCATAGGCAAGAGTGTAATTATAGGGAAGCAATTGATATCGTAATTTTATAAATTGACGAATGATAGCTTTGGTCCTGTCATCCTGAAAAACAGGTTCTGATGGAAATACTTCATCGGCATGAGGCCGATAAATGGGTTGAAAAACACCATATTGCAGCCAGCGAGTATAGAGTTCTTTGTCAAAGGTTTTTACGTTGGAAAATCCACCCAGATCAGAATGTGTGTAGCCTAAACCTAAAATACCCATCTGTAGGGATAATTCCACCTGCGGCTTTAAGCCATCCCATGAGCGCGAAACATCACCAGTCCAGGGTAAAATCCCATAACGTTGAGTGCCGGCAAAACCACTTCGCATCAATAAAAATATACGCTTATCGGGAAAATTTTTTAATTGATATTGATAAATCATTTCTGACCATTTGTGGCCATAGACATTATGCACTTCATCCGCTGTTGCACTCATTTTAGCTCGAGTGATCCAATGCACCATATCATCAGGGTGCACTTCAGGCTCGCCCAGATCACCCCACCAACCTTCTATCCCCTGCTCCATTAATCCCTGATAAAATTGCCAGAACCAGTCATCGGCTTTCTGATTGAAGATATCAATAAGACCAGTATGTCCAAAATAAAAATCAAATTCTTTTACTTTTCCCTGTTTATCTTTTGCTAAAACATTATGCTCAACTGCCTGTTGCCATTTTTTAGAATTAGTTAAAATAAAGGGTTCGGTAATAATCACCGTTTTAATTCCCTTTTGATGGAATTGATTGATCATATTCTCAGGATGTGGAAAAGCCTTTTTATCCCACTCCAAATCTCCCAGATAACCTTTTATATCTTTACCGAACCAGTAAAGATCGAGTACTACCGCATCCAGCGGAATATCCTCATGAATAAAGCTGTCTACGGTTTGTTCGGTCTGCTTCTGGCTACGATAACCAAAACGAGATGCAAAATTGCCAAAAGCCCAGCGCGGAGGTAGTGGTTGTTTGCCGGTAATATTCACGTAATGATGAATCAGTTCAGGGTAGTTATCTCCTGCAAAAATAATGTAGGATGTACGACCTCCAATGGATGAAAAATCCAGAATGTTTTTTTCTGTCTTTGCAAAATCAATAGTTCCTTTGGCAGAATTATCAAACAGAATCATGTATTTCTTACTGGACATGACCGCCGGCAAACTATAATTCATCTGTGGCGCATCGGTTCCATAGCCATAATGAGCTCTATTATAAAGCGGTAACTTTAATCCTCTTCTATCCATACCTACAACACGTTCACCACCGCCCATTAACTTTTCATGCTTAGTTATTCTGAAGCGGAAACCAATGGAAGATTCTGTTTTATAAAAACCCTTTTGTTCTTCAACAAGTAATTTGTTATTTTTATAGTAAGCAATATGAAATGGCTTTTTAGTGACAACTGCTTTCAAATATCCAGTATCAAAAATAACATCGTTAGCATTTTCTGTTAGCTTAATTGGAAATTTTCCTGGCTTAACAGCAATAGACCAGGAAGGTAATTGCTTCAAATCCTGCAATTGATAAAAAGTTTCCATTGCAAAAGGACTGAAGGCTGTTAATCTCACCTGTCCTGTTTCAGTTGCAATGATTAA
>DRNA01000313.1 GCA_011322365.1 Aeromonadales bacterium
AGCAACCGCTAATTGATAAAAAAGTGATGACTTAGCTCAATATTTTGCTGGCTGGTTCTTTGCAGGCAAGCTGCTTTTAATAAACTGACGAATATCTTCATTGGCTGTTTTTAGATCAGCTCTGCGTAGATACATCATGTGGCCACTCTGATAACCGTGAAAACTCAGACGCTTTTTCATGGTGCCAGCAGGGTCCAGATGCCAAAGTGTATATTTGGCATCAAAATAACTGGTTGCGCCATCAAAATAACCCGATTGAATCATCACTTTCATATAGGGGTTTTCGGCCATGGCCAGTCTTAAATTCTCGCCGGTGTAATCGTTTTTTCTATCCCAGGGGTGCACATCACCAAACATATTATATTTGATATCGGTTTTGTACTTAAGAATTTCACGGAGGTAGTAGTTAATTGCTGGTGTGAAGGAATGGAGCCAGGAGGATAATTCAGCATTGTAATCCGGTGAATCCCCTGCCGCCATTTTATCGAGCCCCAGATATCTTGAATCCAGTCGACCAATGGTTTTGCCTTTTTCGCGTAAAAGTTCTTTCCAGAAGGCCCGGGTTGAAATATCGAGGTTATGTTGTTGAACAAATTTTTCAGAAAGTCCGCTATAACGTGCTACCTGGGCAGCAACCTGATTTTTGTCGTTTTCTGTAATGGCACTACCCCGTGTGAGTGCAGGAAGGTAGGTTTCCAGTGTATATTTTTCGACCTTTGCCAACAGCTGATTAAGTTTGAGTTGCTGTAGGTCATGTGTTAAGACCTTGTGGTACCAGGCGGCTGCGGCAAAATAGGGAAGTCGATTGGCTGACTGCACCGGGCCATCACGTTTTATGCCCAGGCCGGTAGGTGAAACCAGGATCACACCATTGAGATACATCCACTGGGCGTTTTGAAGTTCTAACGCCAGACCGGAAACGCGGGTAGTCCCATAACTTTCACCGATAAGATATTTAGGTGATAACCAGCGATTATTTCTTGTTACAAAGGTATTGAGCCATTCCGCCAGGTATTTAATATCAGCATTGACGCCGAAGAATTTTTTTCGAAGTTGCTGTTTTGATGACTCAGGTTTTTTACCTTTTTTAGCGTTACTTTCTCCAGCTTTGTTAATGATGCGGGAATAGCCGGTGTTGACCGGATTCACATAAACGATATCGGCGATATCCAAAACTGAAAACGGGTTATTTTTGATGCCATAGGGCTGAACGGGATAACCTTCATCATCGATTTTTAATATCCTGGGGCCGGTATAGGCAATATGCATCCACACCGATGCTGAACCGGGACCGCCATTAAAGGAAATTAACAGGGGACGATTTTCTCTGTTTTTTACCTTATCGCGAGTGTAATAAGTATAAAAAAGAGCGGCGATGGTTTTGCCGTCTTTGTCCCATACGGGTTGAGTGCCAGCGGTGGCGGTATAACCGAATGCTTTTCCATTAACTGTGGTTTTATGGTGTGTCACCACCTGGGATTGAGGTTCAAGATGACGATC
>DRNA01000314.1 GCA_011322365.1 Aeromonadales bacterium
ATGGCGTCAAGTACCAGCAACCCCCTTGCCACTGGAGGTATGCATACAAAACTGGTGGCAGCACAAAAAGCAACGCAACGTGGAATTGACACAATCATAGTTAATGGCACAGACGCAAACACCTTCCAGCATTTAGTAAAAGGCCATAAAACTGGGACCTGGTTTAGTAAAGTTAAATCTCCTTTGGCGGCTAAAAAACATTGGATTATCCATTTGAATCAGCCTTGTGGTGTCATTGAAATTGATGCGGGAGCAGAAAATGCGCTGAAAAATTCTTTGGCATCCTTACTACCCAGTGGTATTGTGAAGGTGGTTGGTTCGTTTCATCAGGGTGATGTTGTTGAGGTTAAAAGCAGAGACACGCAACAGGTGATAGCGGTGGGCATTAGTCAGTACAGTTCGGAACACATCAATAAGATTAAACAACAACATTCGAAGAACATTCAAGCTGTTTTAGGGTTTATGACTTCAGAGGAAGTTATAAACCGAGATGATCTTATTGTAATATAACTATTTCAGCTATGTAGAGAGCAGGATAAAAGTGGTATGAAGCAAAATATGAAATCCAGGGATAGCCAACAACAGCTGTTGTTGAAATCCTGTAGGGATACCAGAATTGCCAGTCGTCAACTGGCATCTATGGATAGTGAGGCTAAAAATAATCTGCTATTTCTGATGGCTGATATCTTGCGATCAAATTCTGAAGCTATCCTGATTGCTAACCAGAAAGATTTACAAAATGGTACAAATTCAGGGCTTTCTGACGCTATGATAGACCGCCTGTTATTGAACGAAGATAGAATAGAGCAGATGTGTCATGCATTACACCAGGTGGCATCCCAGGATGATCCCATCGGTGAAATAGCCCACAGTGTATTACGACCCAATGGAATACGGGTGGCTAAAATGCGTATTCCCCTTGGCGTCATTATGATGATTTATGAAGCCAGACCTAATGTAGCAGTTGAGGCCGCGGCACTGTGTTTAAAAGCGGGAAACGGCATAATTTTAAGAGGCGGCAGTGATGCTATCCATTCTAATCTGGCTATAGGAGGCTGCTGGAAACAGGCACTAACTCAAGCTGGCTTCCCACAGGCATCGGTTTATATTATTGAAAATACGGATCGCTCGGTTATGGATTCTCTATTACAGTTTGATGAAGATATTGATCTGGTGATCCCTCGGGGAGGTGAAGGTCTTATTCGCTATGTGGTGGATAATTCTCGTATTCCGGTGATTCAACATTATAAAGGTGTATGTCACCTGTATGTTGATAAGGATGCCGATCTGCAAATGGCCGTGCGGTTATTGATCGATGGCAAAGTATCTCGGCCGGGTGTTTGTAATGCGCTTGAAAGTTTGTTGGTGCATAAAGACATTGCGGCTGAATTTTTACCTCTGGCATTTAAAGCTCTGGAAGAAGAGCAGGTTGAAATGCTTGGGTGTGAGAAATCCAGAAAAATTATTAATTCGCTCAAACTGGCTACAGAGTCGGATTTTGCAAAAGAATTTCTTGATTTAATTATTAGCGTTAAAATAATGGACACTTTTTCCGATGCCATTTCACATATTGAAAGCTATGGTTCACACCACACCGAGGTGGTAGTGACCAACAATATTTTTACCGCAGATGAGTTTGTTAAGGCTATTGATGCTTCCGTGGTGATGGTGAATGCTTCTTCAAGATTTTCTGATGGTGGCGAATTAGGTTTAGGTGCCGAAATTGGAATTTCTACGTCTCGACTCCATGCCTATGGCCCCATGGGTATTAATGCCCTGACCACCGAGAAATTTGTGGTCAGAGGCCAGGGGCAGATCAGAAAATAGCTTTGACTACATTTTTTTAACCACAAAGCAGGGTTGATATTTTTTCGATGGAGTAGGTAACATCATGCGATGATCATCCACAAAACTTTGTAGTAGAGCGGTCAACGAATCAGCAAGATCCATTCCGGCATTTATAACGAAAGGCCCCTGCTGTTCTATTTGAGCGATACCATCAGGTTTAACGTTACCTGCGACAATTCCTGAGAAAGCCTTCCTCAGATTTTGCGCCAGAATATGTTTGGGTTGATCCAGTTGTAGATTGAGCTTGCTCATATTTTCATGACTGGGGTCAAAGGGCTTTTGCCATTCTTCCTCTATTTTCAGACGCCAGTTAAAATGATAGGAGTCGTTATGGCTTTCGCGGTATTTTGTCAGAGCGAGAATACCGGAATTTAATGTCCGAGCAGTATCCACAGGATCTTCAACAATAATTGTATATCGATCCGCGGCATCATCACCCAGTGTTTTTCGGATAAATTTATCCAGTTGCTCAAAGTAATTTCGACTTTTCTCCGGGCCTGTTAACACGATGGGAAATGGGAGATTGGCATTATCAGGATGAAGTAGAATACCCAACAGATAAAGTAATTCTTCAGCAGTACCTGCACCCCCTGGGAAGATAATAATACCATGTGAAAGCCTTACAAAAGCTTCCAGCCTTTTTTCGATATCTGGCATGATAACCAACTGATTAACAATGGGGTTGGGTGGTTCTGATGCAATGATTCCCGGCTCCGTTATGCCCAGATAAAGTAGATCGCTTGCACGTTGTTTCGCGTGTGCAATGGTTGCGCCTTTCATTGGTCCTTTCATTGCACCGGGGCCACAACCAGTGCAGATATCCAGTCCACGTAGTCCAAGTTCATAGCCCACTGTTTTGGTATACTTGTATTCCAACTCTGAAATGGAGTGACCGCCCCAACAGACTACCAGGTTTGGTCTACGTGAAGGATTAAGGGTTTTTGCCAGACGCAGTTGATCAAAAATATCGTCAGAAATGGTATTACTTTCTATAAGATGATTAATGGATTTCTGATAATTTTTCTGTTGATATAAAATATCACGAATCACCGCAGTTAACAGCTCTCGGATACCTCGTATCATGACCCCGTCAACAAAGGCATTCTCGGGGGGGTTGGTTAATATAATTTTCAGGCCTCTGCCTTCACTTTCAAATTTAACATCAAAGCTTTGGAATGCACGAAGAATTTCCCTTCCATCATCAAGTTCAGAACCAGTGTTTAATATCGCCAGGATACATCGTCTGAGGAGTTCATGATTCTCACCATCAGCCTGTTCAATTAGCCATTCCATTTCCTGCAGTGAGAGTATTTCGAGTGCTTGTTCGGGGTTAATCTGGTAATGCTGAATATCTGAATTTTTTTCCATTATTTATTTTTATCCTTTAGTCATATTGTTTTTGATAATTATTAATTTTTAGTCTGGGTTTAGTATAGTTAATTATTGAAAGATTCGAAAGGGAAACTACTCATTTATTTCATAGGGATAATACCCATAATCAAGATTTTTGTGTGGAATCTAACATGGCACTACTTTCCTTAAGGAAACGTTGGGCATCATCGCCAAACCAGTCACCAACGTCGGAAAATTGGTTGATAAAGCCGGCTTTGTCTTTATTTTCCAATAAGGAAATTAGCTCACCCAATCGTTGATGATAACGTTTTATCATGGAAATATTACTTTTTGATGAAAAAATAATATCGGCATAGAGTTCAGGATCCTGTGCAAATAGCCTTCCAACCATAGCCAGTTCCAGACGATAGATGGGGGAACTTAATTTTATAAGACTGGAAAGATCAGCCTGTTCCTGCTGTAAATGAACGCCATAGGCAAACGTTGAAAAATGACGTAATGCCTGGATAAAGGTCATGGACTCGTCGTGTTCCGAGGCTGAAATAGTATAGAGTTCAGCCCCTGTATTTTTCAGAAGCTGTTTAAACCAGAGGGTTTTATCTGGCTCTCGACCATCACACACAGCTATGGTCTGATGAGAAAAGTCGCTGACGTCAGGGCCGAACATTGGGTGTAAGCCCAATACAGGACCCGAATGAATATCTAACATGGCTCTAAGTGGTGAGGATTTGATACTGGTGAGATCGGCAAGAATACATTCCACAGGTAATTGATGACATCTGGCTATTACATCCAGCGTCAGATGAATGGGAACCGCGACAATAACCGCATCGGCCTGGGCAAAGAGTTCATCAGCTTTGTGCCAGTCATTTTTGTCCAGAGAAAAAACACTCATCCCCAGCTTACTCAGTTCACGATTAAATAACCTGGCCAGTTTACCTTCACCACCTATAATAACGACATTCTTTTGCATGGAATTTTTTCTACTCACAACGGCTCTCCAGACTATTTTTATGTTGTGGTAAACTTTCCAAATTTGCCAGAGCTATAGCGGTATTTGCGAGGGCAGGGTAGGCGCGGGATTTTATATTCTGGAAACTGAGAATCCTTAAAAAGTCACCGACCTGAAGACCACCCCGTTGCCGTGAAAATCCTGAGGTGGGCAAGGTATGATTTGGCCCCGCACAATAATCCCCTAGTGCCACTGCACTGTATTTGCCGATAAATAGAGCACCATAATTCGTTAAATTATCGCTATCAATCTCATCACTACAAAGCATCAGATGTTCGGCCCCCATATGATTAGAAAACTGAATTGCTTCGTTAGAGTCCTGCGACAACACTAACTGGATCTGCTTTGAATGCAGTAATTTCATTCCATCTTTATTAGATAATAATAGTTGTTCAATCTGCTCTAAAAAGGTTTTATTCCAGCTAATGAGAACCGATAAAGCCATGGGATCATGTTCTGCCTGAGCTTTCATATCTGCTATTAACCATTTGGGGTTAACTTGATTGTTGCTGATAATGAGTAGTTCACTGGGTCCTGCCTGAGAATCAATTTTGACTTTGCTTTGCAGTAAAGCTTTAGCGGTATTCACATAAGCATTGCCTGGTCCAACGATCATATCTACCGCCTGATTAAATTTTGAGCCAAAGGCTGCGGCAGCGATGGCCTGAACGCCACCAATTTTGATAAATTGTGTTGCACCTGCCAGACTGGCTGCCGCTAATATGGCCGGATGGTCACTGGGTGAAAGTGCCAATCGTGAGGAGCATCTGGCAATCTTTGCCGGAATTAATGTCATCAATGCGGTTGAGGCTAATGGAAATCTACCCCCAGGAATATAGGCTGCTATTTTTTCTATAGGTAACACTTTTTGTCCGTAACAGCCATATTCATCTTCGAATGAACCATCTTTGTATTGATGCATTTGAAATTTTGCAAACTTTTCTATTCTCGAAGCGGCAATTTTTAATTGTGCTAATGTTTTGCTTTCCAGTTGATAAGATTCAGGCGTTTTGAGTTTAATTATTTCTGGTGAAAAACCATCAAATTGCTGACTTAATTGAATGATTTTTTCATCGCCAGATATTTTAATCTGAGAAATTAAAGCTTCAACCTCCTTGAGTAAAGCTTCATTTTCAATTTCATGGGGACGTTGCCAGTCTTTCGCTTCAATAATCATTTGTGACGACTCCTTAATTCATTAACAATATCAGAGATACTGACACCCCTTGATTTGGCTGCAATTAAGGTGAAAAATAACAGATCAGAGGCTTCCCATCGTGCCTCGTAAAAACTATCCGTTTCAATCAGTTCTTCCGTTTCTTCACGGAGTTTTTCTGCCTGAAAATCTCTACTCTCAAATAACTGGCTGGTGTAGGAATTCTGTTGGGGGTTGTCCAGGCGCTGTTGAAATACCTCGTCAAGGCTGGCTAAATTGAACCTTTTGGATTGCGATGGAAAACAGCTCCAGCGATGCAGGTGGCAGGCCTTGCCGGTCTGGTTAACCTGAAAAATAAGTGTGTCGGCATCACAATCCATATCCACATTGATTAATTGTTGTGAATGTCCGCTGGTATCTCCTTTTCGCCATAATTGATCTCTTGATCGGCTCCAGTATATCCCTTTTCTTTCAGTTAAGGCTGCTGTTAATGAAATCTTATTACTGTAGGCAAGCATGAGGATATCTTTGCTTTTGAAGTCCTGTACAATGGTCGGTATCAAAACGCTTTTTTCAAAATCAACACAATCAATAAATGCATCATTGAGTTGTATTTTGCCGGTGTATATGGCCATGCCTATCTGGGCATTGGCTCCACGGCGTTGCAACCAGCAAATATCATCGGTAGTGGTTATGCCGCCGGCAACAGTCACCGGCAGGGAGGATTTTTCCAATATCTGTTGTATTCTGTCTTTATCAATGCCCTGTAACATGCCTTCTTTCGCTACCTGTGTATAAAGAAATTCACTACAATTTTTTTCAAGCTCTGGTAAAATATCCAGGACTTTTTTCCCGGTACCTTTTTGCCAGCCGTGGGTTAACCATTCATCGCCATTGGCATCAATGGCAAAGATAAGATTCTCCGGTGCAATATTTTTTACCCAGTCTTCAGTAGCTGCTGTGGCAAGAATTATTTTGCTGGCTCCGGCTTTTATATAATTTTGTGCTATTTCCAGTGTACGAATCCCTCCACCGACTCGGCAGGATTTTTTCTTCAATAATTTCAAAATCAGAGATTCATTGTCTCCCTTGCCAGTAGCTGCATTAAGGTCGATAATTGCTACTTCACCATAGAGTGAAAATTCTTCGAGTAATTCGAAAATATCATCTCTGGCAATAACGGGTTCTTTCCCCTGGCGCCATTGAACAGCCTGTCCGTCAAAAATATCAATACTGGGTATAATCATTTTGTTCTCCAAAGAGTGATGCCGACTAATCCAGTCTTACGGCAACACCCTTTTTATTTAAAAATTGTTTAGTTTCTGAAATACTGTAGTTGCCTGAGTGAAACATGGAGGCAGCTAATACGGCATCGGCACCACTTTCAAAAGCGGCAAGTAAATCGGCAGGGTTTTTAGCGCCACCTGAAGCAATCACCTGAATGGGTAATTGCTTTGCCAGTTCGCCGGTAATCTGATTATCAAAGCCTTCACCGGTGCCATCTTTATGCATACAGGTGAGCAAAATTTCACCAGCACCTCGTTCAGCCACTTCATACGCCCAGGGACGTAATAACCGATCAGTTTTCTGGCGTCCGCCACTGGCGTAAACACTATAATTACCTTCAACATCAAGATGAGAGTCCACCGCCACCACAATACATTGTGAACCGTACTTTTGTGCGGCCTGATTAATAATTTCAGGTTGTAGCAAGGCGATAGAATTAAGGGCTACCTTATCGGCCCCAGCATCAAGAAACGCAGAAATATCATCCAGCGTTCTCAAGCCGCCACCGAGAGTAAAAGGGATGGAAAGATTGGCAGCAACTTTTTTTACGTTATCAAGTGCCGTCTGCCGATTATCCGAGGTAGCCGTAATATCCAGAAACACAATTTCGTCAGCGCCCTGTTGTTCATATTGCATGGCCAGTTCAACCGGATCGCCCATATCTTTGAGATTGACAAAATTAATACCTTTTACCACGCGGCCATTATCCACGTCGAGACAGGGAATAATGCGTTTTAATAATCCAGACATTTTTGTAAAACCTCCAGACCATAGTGTGATGATTTTTCCGGGTGAAACTGGATACCAGTGAGATTATCCTTTTTTACGGCACAGCAAAAAAATTCGCCATAGCAGGTTTCAGCTATACAATCAGCACTTTCTTTCAGAGCATAACTATTGACAAAATAAGCATTGCCATTTTTCATAAGAGACGTTCCAGATTCAACCTCTGCCCAACCTACCATTGGATGTTTGGGAAAATTCAGTTTTTCAATTTTGCCTTTCAGCCAGCCGAAGCCTGCTGTGTTTTTATCTTCTTCACTTTCCTCAAAAAATATCTGCATGCCGACACAAATGCCTAAAATTGGTTGCTTTGATTGATACCATTTTTCAAGCGGGTCAATAAGACTTTTTTCTTTCAGTGACTGCATCACTGCACCAAATCGCCCTTGCCCTGGTAGTACAATGTGTTGAAATTGAGAACCATTAAATTGCGCTGTATGATCAATAATGACCACGGTTTTACCAATTTTTTCAAGTGCACGAGTTAAAGAAGTCAGATTACCTGATCCTGTATTAATGATGGCGCAATCGAATATTTCAGCATTCATTTTAGAGTAGTCCTTTAGTGCTTGAACTCGTACTTGAACTATTCTGTGATGGCGTGTTTTCAGGGTTAGAAGCCAATGCTTGTTTGAAAGCCATTGCGGTAGCTTTGAAAGCCGCTTCAATAATATGGTGATTATTTTCGCCATTCATCTGTTGCAGGTGCAAAGTGAATTGTCCGGTCTGGCTGAATGAGCGAAAAAAATGTGGCCACATTTCTGTGGATACCTTGCCAGTATATTCCCGGGTAAAATTTAACTGGCAAACACAACAGGGCCGGCCACTTAAGTCCAGCGCACAAAGTACCAGTGCTTCATCCATTGGCAGTAAACTTTTTCCGTAGCGATTAAATCCCTGCGATGATCGAGTGCGCCATGCCTGTTCTATTGCCTGCCCTAACAGTAATGCCACATCTTCAACCAGGTGGTGGTCATCAACTTCAATATCACCAGTGGCCTCAAGTTCCAGATCCCAGCCAGCATGAAAAGCCAACTGGTTTAACATGTGATCGAAAAAAGCAATGCCACTATTGATGCTAATGTGCTGTTGCCCGTCAATAGTTAATTTTAATGAAATTTGAGTTTCATTTGTCTCTCGCGTCAGTGCAATGGGATTGTTCATAATAAGATCTCCACGTCATTAATGTCGTTGATTACCAGGGTTGCCCCGGCCTCATATAAGATTTTTTCATATTCAAGAGAGCCGCTGCTATTGATACCGATGGCCAATGCTTGCGCATTTACAGCTGCCTGCATGTCATCCACATTGTCGCCCACCATCCAGCAATTTTCTGTACGGGTAATGTTACGGGCTTTGAGGATACTTTCAGCATCCGGTTTACCAATGGCCACATCATCAATACTGATAACTTCACAATTCAGCTCTAGTCTGTCACAACCCATTTTGGCCTCTGCTCCCGGACGACCGGTGACAATGGCAAGGGTGGTATTTTGTAACTGCTCTAAGGTCTGTTGCGATACTAATATTTTCTCATTCTCTATTAAACCACCAGTTTCTGTAGTGCCTAAATAAAACTGTTGGAATTTTTCGGTGACGTTGGCTAAGGTGACTTCCATACCCGATTGCTGCAATAATTGCTGTGATAAAACCCAGTCATTATTAAATCCGCCACTGGCCCTTAATTGTTCGATATCCGCTTGACTGACATCCTCATTTGAAAAATAGTTAACTGTTGCCTTTATCGCCGCATCATAGGACTGGCTGACGTCGATTAAAGTACCATCCATATCAAGGCAGATAAGGTCAGGTTTAAATACCAGCCTGAATAATTTTTCCAGCCGATCAATATTAAAAGGTATGGTTAAACGGATACTGTTTTTTAACAGTGGATCATTAAAGGTTCTTATTTGAATATTTTGTTGTTGACAATAGTTGACAAAAAGTTGATACCTTTTATTTTTAAGGGTAAAGAAAATAAAATTTCCCTGGCTATCGGAGATATTAATAGTTAATTGTTGAAGTAGATTTTGAAGGACCTCACGGTTTTGTTTTATTTTATCCACATAACGGCTTAAATCCTGCTGAGCTGTCTTTTCAAAACAACTTCCAGCCAGTGTCAGAGATAATGTAGAAACATTAAATGGCATGGCAATTCCAGCCAGTATACCGATTATTGTTTCAGCTGCCAGGATATAGCCGGTACGGATCCCCGCAAGCCCATAAGCTTTGGAAAATGTTCTCAACAAAATAACCTGCTTACTGTTTCTTAATAAGGAAGTACAGTTGTCACCGGCAAAATCACTATAGGCTTCATCAATAACTATCAGTGAGTTATTGATTTCGGCGAAAGTGAGTAGTTGTTGCAAAAATTCAGAGGAAACCTGTTCTCCAGTAGGATTATTGGGGCGTACTAAAATAAGTAGAGAGCGGGGCATTTGCTGAAAATCATCAGTTATCTGTTGTTGGTTGATACAAAAATCAACGTATGGTTTTATGATAGTAAAGTTTAGCTGCCATTGTTGTAGACCTTTTTCATACATACTGAATGTGGGGGTTGGCAACAGCACCTGGTCGATGTTGAGATAACCAAATTTACAGGCCAGCAAAATAAGTTGAATGGCTTCATCGGCACCGTTTGTTGCCAGTACCTGTTCAGTTGACAGGTTATTGAACCGGGCAATGCTTTTTTCAAGGACAGAGCGATCAGGGTATAGCCAGAGTGGTAACTCTGAATTCTGTGCTAATTTTTGTTTAACCCATTCAGGAGAGCCATCGCTTCTTTCATTGAAATCCAGCTTGAGGGGGGGGTTATTGTTCTGCATCATTTGTCTCTTAAAGAATTTTACGGATCTGGGTTTCCAGAATATCACTGGCACCGGCTTTAATCAGTTCTGGAATTAGTGCATTGACTTCATCACGGGCAACAGAACTTTTTATGGCAAATCCTGAATCCTCATAGAGACGGGAAATAGTGGGAGCACGCATGGATGGCAGCATAGACACAATTTGTTCAAGTGCATCTTCGGTACAATTCATTTCCAGTAGCACACGTTTGCGTCCACTTAAAACGCTTTGCATCAGCCGCAACATATTTTCAATTTTATCCCGCTTATTTTGATCATCCATTGCCCGGGGATTAACCAGAAACTGCGTGGTACTTTTCATCACGGTATCGACTATTTTTAGATTATTGGCCTTTAGAGTGCTGCCGGTGCTGGTATTATCAATAATGAGATCACCATCTTCCGGTGGAAAAACTTCTGTGGCGCCATAGGCTCTGACAAAGGTATAATCAATATTAAGATCGCTGAGGTAGTTCTCACACAGGCGACGATATTCAGAAACAGCGATTAAAGGGCGTTTCTTCATTTCTTCCCAATCACTGCTTTCTGGAATGGCACAGACAATTTTCACCGGATCAAATTCCAGATCGAGTACACTTTCAACTTCAGCATCTTGCTCCAGCACCCAGTCCATACCGGCAAATCCGATATCATGCTGGCCTAAAGCCAGTAGTGGTGGGATGTTTTGACTCTTTAAAAGCTTCACAGATAATTCCGTATCACTACAAAAGGGGCGATAACCTCGATCAGAGCCACGCAATTTAATACCAATTTCATCAAGTAAATCAGCTACTTTTGTGTATATACGACCTTTGGGAAGTACCATTTTCAAAGACATTTTTCTATTCCTGTTTTAAGTTTCTGTTTTCCGGAAACCAGGCAAGAAAAAACCCCGTTGCCGGAGGCTAACGGGGTTTTAGTGTTTTTTGCTCAAATCACCACCGTCGCACTCCAAAGGAGACGATATGATGATGGCGATAAGCAGTAGTATTTATGTTCATAGGTTGAGAATAGGCCAGTTTTATAATGGATGTCAATAGTAGAACTAAAAAAAAGTAGAACAGGCTAAACTAATTAAAGAAAAGGAGCTGGTGGAGGGTGTAATTTATTGCGTCGGAATGCAACCGTTGAAAGTCATTCCCGCATACTGTAACATTCTTTGAGCCTCTTGAATTAGCCTTTGGAATTTATTTCCAAAGGTATTTTGAGTTCTGTTCTGTTAGCTTCAATAATTAATAGGGATATCATCATGAATCCAGATAAACGAAAATTTATTATGTCACTCTCTTTTACGGTTTGTCTTTTTATTCCTTCAATCCTTCTGGCTAAAGAAGACTCTCTTAGTAAAAACAACCCCGTTGAAGGTATAAACCTGGTAGTTATGAAAACAGTCCCTCCCTATTATCCACGTAAAGCCGTGATTGAAGGTATTGAAGGTCATGTTGTATTTAAATTTGAAACGGATGCGAATGGTCATGCTCAAAATGTGAAAATTATGGAGTCTGTACCTGGGAGAATATTTGATCGCTCTGCTTTAAGGGCTATTTATCAGTGGGAGTTTAAGCCTAAAAATACAAAAAATTTAATTTATACTATGAAATTCAAACTTGAAAAATAGCAATAGTGCGGACTTTGATCTGGATGATAAAGTATTTGCACGTATGGCTGAATCTTATGACAGGCTTTGCGACTTTTTCAGTTTATATACTCACCGGATATGGAAAAATAAGCTTGCAAAAAGTATTGCCAATACACCAGGAAATAACTTTTTAGATATAGCAGCTGGAACAGGAGATATTGCTCTTCGAGTTGCTCTACGTTTGAAAAAAAATAATGACATCACCTTTAAGAAAAACATTATATTAGGTGATATCTGCGATCAAATGCTTGATATTGCCAGAAGGAAAGCTGATGAAAAAGACATTGAATGTAACTTTTGTATTATTGATGCCCATAATCTAAAATCAATTCCATCAGCTTCCATTGATGTAGTGTCAATTTCATTCGCAATGAAAATTTGTGATAGAGCTCAAGTACTTTCTGCCGTCCATCGGGTGTTAAAACCCGGAGGGAAATTTTTTTGTCTGGAAGCTTCAAGAATCCCGTACCCATGGTTGCAATCCTTATATCTACTATATATGGGGTTATGTATTCCGATGATTGCTAACAGGGTTACCAAAGGAGATCGAAGTGCGTATAATTACTTACTCAAAGGTATTAATGATTTTCCAGATAAAAGTGAGTTCGTTAAAGAAATTGGAACATGTGGTTTCAAAGATGTGACTGCTACTCCTCTTTCTCTTGGAATAGTTGCTTTGCATGTGGGCATTAAAGATGGATGAAAAAAATCGATATTGTATGATTATTTTAATATTTTTTCATTAACCGCTACTTCCGTCTCGGGCAAATCATCCGATGGATAACAACCTAGTACTTTCATAAAAGGGCAAATTTCATTGAGTGAATCCAGTACGCTATTGACTGTTTCTTCGCTGATATTGCCTTCAATATCCAGATAGAACATCTGTTCCCAGGCATTACCGGCCACCGGGCGGGATTCCAGTTTGGTCAGGGGTATTTCAGCCTGTTTAAACAGGTAGAGTGCATCGGCCAGAGAGCCGGCTTTCTGACCGGTGGAAATTACCAGTGAAGTTTTACTGGGCAGTTGTTTAGAGACTTTCCGTGCTTTTCGAGAAACGATTAAAAAACGGGTAAAGTTGATAGCCTGATTGGCAATTTTTCTTTGCAGTATTTCAAGCTGATATAATTCTGCAGCATCTTCACCGCCAATGGCGGCACTGGTATTAG
>DRNA01000315.1 GCA_011322365.1 Aeromonadales bacterium
GCTTTTTGAGCCAATGACATCATAGCCTGTAGACGCTTTATCCATTCCAGGTCCAGTTGCGCCTTATCAACCAATAGCAGTTTCTGTAATTCTAATAATAAGGTTTGTGCCGCTTCTGCAGAAGCATAGGCGGTAGATGGAGTAATGGTCAGTACATAGGGTAAGGGGTTTTTATCCAGATATTGCAGTGCATTACCAAAACCCGAGCGAGTTTCAAACTCTTTCAAGCCCTGCTCCGGGGTAATGGATTCAACTTTTATAATATCCTGGCGAATGGACAGGTTATTCACCAGTTTCTGTACCGATTTTTTTGTAGCATTTAATTTCAGATACAAAGAAATTCGGCTGGCATTATCAAAACCCGGAGTCAATTGCTGGGTATTTTTCAGGAAAACCTGTAATCCGGCAGGTAAAGCTAATGCGATAGCCAGTACGGTAATGGTCATTAATGATGTTGCCGGGGTGGCAAGCAATTCTCTGAAGCTTTTTTGCAGTTCCTGTTTATTATGGCGAAACCACATGGCCATTTTTTCACTAAAACCAGGGCCTATATTGGTTTTAGCACCTCTTTTGCCGGAATTAGCTGCTGGACGTCTAGTCATGGTAGCCGTCCTCATGTGATGTTTCTCCGGTAAAAGGTGAAGACTGCAGGCCATCGGTGATGAGATTACCATCTTTTAAGGTTAATATACGATGATGCATACGAGCAATCAGGCTTAGATCGTGTGAGGCCACCAACACTGTCACCCCCACCTGATTAAATTGCTCAAATAAATTCATAATTTCAGCAGAGAGTTCAGGGTCAAGGTTCCCGGTAGGCTCATCTGCCAGCAACACGCTGGGTTTGTTGACCACCGCACGCGCAATACCGACTCGCTGTTGCTCACCACCGGATAGCATGATAGGTTTCTGTTTTTCTTTACTTAACAACCCCACTTTATCCAGTGCCGCACGCACGCGCCGACCAATTTCACGTGGCGGATGTCCACTGATCAGTAAAGGTAAAGCCACGTTATCGTATACGGTCCGATCAAATAACAATTGATGGTCCTGAAATATAAATCCCATTTTTCGGCGCACATAGGGAATTTTTCGGCGGCTGACACGGTTCAGGTTCTGACCGGCGATAAAAATTTCACCCTGTGTGGGTCGCTCCATTACGCCAATCAGTTTCAGTAGCGTACTTTTGCCCGCTCCAGAATGCCCGGTCAAAAACGCCATATCACCCGAGTCCAGATGTACATCAACACGGTGAAGCGCTTCATGGCCACTTTCATAACGTTTGGATACCTGATTAAAACGGATCATAGTCTGGGCAATATTCTCAATTATTATTGGTTAATGGCTGACATCATCCTTATCAGATTCTCTATCAAATAAGGCATGGGTAAAATCATCGGCATTGAAGGGTCGTAAATCATCGATACCTTCACCGACCCCGATGAAACGCACAGGGATCTGAAATTTATCGGCCAGCGCAAAGATAATACCGCCTTTGGCCGTACCATCCAGTTTACTTAAGGATAAACCGGTCAAATTGACTGATTGATGAAACTGCTCAGCCTGATTAATGGCATTTTGTCCAGTACCGGCATCAAGCACCA
>DRNA01000316.1 GCA_011322365.1 Aeromonadales bacterium
AAACGGAAAATATGACAGTTTGGATAGAATTTCAAACATTAATTTTACATTAGTAAAATATGATATAAGCTAAGTTGTTGATTTTTGGATAAATGACGATTTTTCTTCAGCATGAATACGTATGCAACACATTGTTTGGCTGGTTTCTGGAGCGTATTCTACTATGAGATGCGACATGATGAGGGTTACTCGTGCGCTTTTATAGAGTAGGTAAAAATTTATAATGATGACCTGCCAGAATAAGAATTAGAGAAAAAATAAGTAAAACTAATAACAAAAGAGAGGATACAACTATGGCAAATTTTCGGCCTAGTTTAATTACATTAGCTTTAGCCGCAGCAGGATTAACATCTAATATTGCTCTGGCTGCAGAACCCCAAAAGAAACCAGATGAAGCAAAGCAGGAAATACAACAGGTATTACCGGTTACAAATAAAAGCGAAAAAGAAAAAAGTACCCCGGCTGCTTCAGATGCTAAATCAAAAACTGATAAAGCTGTGAAAAAGGAAGTAGAACGCGGTGAAGTGATGGTAGTCACAGGTTATGCCGGCAGTATCTTCCGTTCAATTGAGAAGAAAAGAAATGCAGATATTGTCTCTGAGCATTTGTCTTCAGATGATCTGGGTGCACTACCCGATGTATCGATTGCAGATGCACTAACTCGTTTACCTGGTGTGGCAGCCGTAAGGACTGGGGGTGAAGCCTCAGAAATTAATATCCGAGGTATGGCTGGTGGTTTTGTGTTTACAACCATGAATGGGCGGGAACAGGTTTCAACAACCGGAACCCGGAGTGTCGAATTCAGTCAGTATCCTTCAGAATTGATTTCCTCTGCGGCGGTTTATAAATCCCAGAAAGCCTCTTTGTTGGAAGGTGGAATTGCCGGAACCGTCGAATTAACTACAGCCAGTGCACTGGATAACAAGGAAGAGCATAAGTTTAATGTGAATGTTAGAGGTATGTATAACGACCGTGCAAACCAGGTTTACGATGCAAAAAGTACCGGTCATCGATTCAGCTTTTCCTATCAGGGTAAGTTTCTGGAAGATACCGTAGGTTTATCAGTTGGTTATGCTCGATTGTTCCAACCCAGTGTGGCAACGCAGTTTATAGGATTCGCACCCAATGCTTTGCAGGATGTAGATGGGATAGCTGGTGATTCTGATGGTCCGGCAAGTTGTCCTGAATGTGAATGGGTGAGTGAAGGTTTTGAAATGCAACATCTGGGTGGTACAGAAACCCGAAATTCTTATATGGCTGTTGTAGAATGGGCTCCCAACGATAGCTTTACTCTGAAAGCAGATGCATTCATTTCAAATTTTGATAGAAAGGCATTTGCCAGAGGCTTCCGAGTTAAGTTTGATGGCGCGTTAGCAAATATAGTTAATCCCAATATTGTAGATAATGTTGTTATCGGTGGCACCTTTAATCGTTCTTTAAATAGTAATACTCGCGTTGAAATTGCCAACGACGACAATACTGATAAAGATAAAATGCAAAATTATGGTTTAAATGGAGAATGGCTGTTAACGAATCAGACAACCTTATCCGTTGATCTATCACATTCAGCAACAACCAGTGATTTTAGAAATGCTCTGGTTTGGGGGCTGGTAGCAGAGGATGCAAATGCAGCAGTCCCTGCTTTTGATAATAATGTTTCTATAGCATATCAATTGCGTGGAGGGAATTTACCCGATTTAGGTTTTAATCAGAGTTTTACCGATTTGAATCGAGTGATGCTAAGTAAATACGGTATATTTCCTTTTGAGAATTCAGATGAAGTGAATGCGATTAAAATTGATGGCCAGCATGATCTGATAAAAAATGATTTTTTCTCATCGTTTGAGGCTGGCGTCAGATACTCCGAAAGAAGATATTCAAATGATCGTTCCGTTTATCAATACGGTGCTGATAACCAATTTTTAAGTAGTCAACCTCCTTTACGGCTAGATTCAAGTCTGGCAACGGTGGTTGGCTTTGGTGGTGCATTTTCAGGTTTCCCAAATTATCTGGCGATTGATATTCCTGCAGCATTAAATGCCTGGTTCCCCGGTGGGGTAGGTCAACCAGCACAAACCTGGGGTGCAGATGCCAATGGTGTTATCAATAACAATACAGCCTGGTCTGTTTTGCAAAGTGGTGACGTTTTTGAAGACATACTTTCTGGCTATTTCATGGCGAATATAGATACCGAGATGTTTGGCACGGAAGTAACGGGTAATATTGGTTTAAGAGTAGTTAAAAGCGATCAGTCAGCTACGACCTTAACCGATGTTGGTGGGAATGCGGAGCTTGGCGCTCAAAATATAAGAGATGAAGTCGGATTGATCAACGATCAATATGCTCCAGCCATAGAGGGTGTAAACTATACCGATTACTTACCCTCTTTGAATCTGAACTTCAGAATAGATGATAATTCTCTAATTCGTGTTGCGGCGGCTAAGGTCATGTCCCGTGCACCGATAAATCGTCTTGCATCTGATGCCAGTATTACTTTTAATGATGAAGGTAAAATGTTTTTTTCTAGTAATAACAGTCCTTTTTTAAGACCGTTTTACGCTAATCAATATGATTTATCCTACGAATATTATTTTGAAGACTCTTCCGGTGCTGTTTCAGCGGCGTTGTTTTATAAAGACATAAAATCTTTTATTCAGAATATTACTATTCCAAATTTCGATTTTGCTGCAAATGGTTTTGTGGTGCCTCAGTATGTGCCGGGTAAGGAACCTGATAATGCTGATGGCCTGCCTCCAGTACCAGTTATTCCTGGTGGAAGTTATTCGATTGCAGTTAATAACCGGCAAGGGGGTTATATTCGAGGAATTGAACTGGCATATACTCAGAAGTTTGATGATTTACCCGGGATTTGGTCTGGTTTAGGTGTATCTGGCAGTTATTCCTACACTGAAAGTGATGTTACCTTTATCAGTAATTTTAGTGGACCAACCTTTAATTCTACCTTCCCAGGTCTATCAAAGCAGGTTTTCAACGGCACTATATTCTGGAGTTATGAAGGTTTTGATACCCATTTGAATGTTCGCTATCGTGATAATTTTGTCTCTGATCAGGTAGCTATAGATACTCAAACGGTTAATTTTGATGCTGAAACGGTTATAGATTATCAGGCTTCCTACAATATCGATGATAACACCAGTGTGTTATTCCAGGTGAATAACCTCACTGACGAACCGACCAAGACCTTTTTTGGCCGGCCAGAAATTACCGGCACCATTCAGTTCTTTGGTCGCCAGTTTTTCCTGGGTGCGAATTACAAATTTTAGCATTAACTCAAATTTTAGTTAATAACGATTAAAAATAAAAACGGAGCTAAATTTATGTTTAGTTATTCAAAAATTCTAAAAGTGATGGCATTGTTAGTACTGGCATTTGTCAATAGTAGTTGTCAGGACAGTGCAAGTCCGGGTGTTGATTTATTAACCTGTGATCTGCCCCAAATTCCTAATACGGCGGGTACGGCCTGTATTGATCCCCCTCCATTACAGTGCCCGGCTCCTCTGGTGCCCAATGCGGATAATAATGCCTGTGTAGCTGGTGCCGATCCTAATGCACCACCTCCTAGTGTAAAACCAGGGCCCAATCAGGCGATTCTGTTTTACAACAGAGCCAATAAAGGTGCCGCAAATGATCCAGCAGATACCAGTTATGATCGCTGGAAATTACATACCTGGAATGATGATAAGTGTAATTCTTATGCTCAGGACTCATTAGCCGCTTCCTGGGGGAACGGTGTTGTTCATACCGGTATAGATCCCAATTATGGTGCTTACTGGATTTTAAATTTAAAAGATGGTTATACCGATTGTGCTAATTTCATTATTCACGATATTGATGAAAAGGAAATGGGCGGTGCTGATTTTCAGATGAATCTTGTTCAGGATGATCCTGATTTTGTGCGAATGAACTGGACTATTTCAGGTTTCGCTGGCGTTTTTGAATTCCCCATATTAAAACTGGGTGCGGTAATACAGGATTTTGCCGCCCATTGGATTGATACAAATACTCTTATCTGGAATGTTGATCCGACTTCTTTTGCTACGGCAAAATTACATTATTCGGCCACAGCCGATTTAACCCTTGATGCTACTACAGGCGTAAGTGGCTCTTCAATTGATCTGACCCAGACTACATTAACACCTGAACAGGAAGCCCTGGTGCCGTTACAGAAAACCTGGACAGCATTTACCGGCACCTGGACAGCAGATGAGGCTAAAGCAATATTAAAAGGACAGATTGTGGTTGCTACTTCAGATGATGCCGGACTACCGGTTTCAGCAACGCATGTACAGGCCGATAAAGTCCTCGATGATCTTTATACCAAAGGCACAGCGGATGCAGACGAAGCAACTCTGGGAATAACCTACAATGGAACAGATGTCACTGCATCGCTTTGGGCTCCTACTGCTCAGGACGTAAAGTTAAAAGTTTATGATGCCGCCAAAGTTCTGGTGAGTACCGAGCAGATGGTAGAAGATCCTGCTACCGGAATCTGGAGCTTTACCGGTAGTGTACTAGACCGTCAATTCTATCGCTATGAACTGACCGTTTATCACCCAAAAACCGATAAAATTGAAACTACAGAAGCAACTGATCCTTACTCTGTTTCACTCTCCACCAATGGTGATTATTCTCAGTTTGTTAATCTTGATGATGCCGATCTTAAGCCCACTGGGTGGGATACTCAGGTTGTGCCGACAGTAGCCAATCCTGAAGATGCGGTAATTTATGAAGGTCATATTCGAAACTTCAGTGCCCGTGATCAGAGTACGACCGATGTCAATCGTGGCAAATTTATGGCATTCACCGAGACAACTTCAGAGCCAGTAAAACACTTGCAGGAACTTGTTGCCAGTGGTCTGAATTATTTTAAACTGTTACCAGCAAATGATATTGCCAGTATTAACGAAGACGCATCAACCATTGTTGATCTGACTGATACGGTGGCTGATTTGTGTGCAGTTAATTCTTCGGCACCGGTTTGTGGAGTTGAAAGTGATACAGCTACCTTACAATCGGTAATGGAGAGTTACGCGCCTTATTCTGAAGATGCGCAGGCATTGGTTAACGCTATGCGTGGTTATGACTCTTATAACTGGGGTTATGATCCAGAACATTTTAATGTGCCTGATGGCATTTATAGTTCAAATCCTGATGGTGTTGCGCGGATCCTGGAAATGCGTTCCATGGTCAAAGCTTTACATGATATGGGTTTAAGAGTATCCATGGATATGGTCTATAACCATACTAACTCAGCCGGTTTGTTTGATAATTCGGTATTTGATAAGGTGGTACCGGGTTATTATCATCGTCGCGACCCTATTACAGGAAATGTACAGCAAACTACCTGCTGTAATGATACTGCACTTGAAAATCGTATGATGGACAAGTTTATGGAAGATTCATTATTGTTGTGGTCAGGCCAATACAGTATTGATTCCTACAGATTCGATATTATGAGTGCTGGTTCAAAAGCTCAAATGCTGGCTGCTCGAGAAGCGGTAAGAACTGTAGATGCCGATACTTTCTTCTATGGGGAAGGTTGGGACAGGGGTGATCTCGGTTTTGAAAATGCTACACAGATTAATATGGCTGGTTCTGAAATCGCTACCTTTAATGATCGACTAAGGGATGCGGTGCGAAATGTTGCTTTATTTAGTGGTGATGGAAGTGATGGCAATATGAGCCAGCAGGATACCGTTCGTTTAGGTATGGCGGGAACTCAGGCTGACTTTATCCTTAAGGATTTTAAAGGGGTAGCCAGTGCGGGTTCCAGTTTTTCTCAATCAGCCTATGGTAAAGATCCGGCAGATATTATCAACTATGTATCAAACCATGATAACGAAACACTGTGGGATAAGCTTCAGTTTGGTTTGGGAATAGGTGTCAGTGCTGCTGATAGAGTGCGTATTGATATTGTAGCTTCTTCTATTCCATTGATGAGCCAGGGAATTCCCTACCTGCAAATGGGGCAGGAATTACTGCGTTCCAAATCCATGGACCAAAATAGTTTTGATTCGGGCGACTGGTTTAATTTTGTTGATTTTACCAAAATGACCAATAACTGGAATGTGGGTTTACCGCTCGCTCAGGATAATCAGTCAAGATGGTCGGATATTGTTAGTCGATCTTCTAATCCTAATACCATGACCAATGCAACCGATATCAATTTTTCGGATGCTGTGTTTAAGGAGTTTTTGCAGATTAGAAACAGTAGCAGTCTTTTCCGCTTAACCACTTCTGCCGATATCTCGGCCCGGGTAGGTTTTCATAATATAGGCAAGAATCAGAAACAGGGCCTTATCGTCATGAGCATTGATGATGGCACGGGTTTGACAGATTTAGACCCTGCAAACGATGCTATCGTAGTAGTGGTAAATGGAACATCTTCCGAGCAATCACAAACGGTATTAACTGCTAGCGGATTCCAGTTATCTGCAATTCAGGCAGCTTCAGTTGATTCTACCGTACAGGGAGCCAGTTTTACTGAAGGAACCGGTGAAGGAACATTCACCGTACCGGCCTTTACCACAGCTGTTTTTGTGAAACCTCAGGGAGCCTCTCAGGGAGCTGGGCTTTCAGCATTTGCTACCAGTGGTGCGCCAGATGTAGTGCCTTACGGCTCTACCACCATCTTTGTACGTGGTGAGATGAATGGATGGGGTGAAGCCGACCCGATGGATTACAAAGGCGGTGGTATTTATCGTGTTTCTATACCATTAACTGGTGGTACCAGCTATGCCTTTAAGGTAGCTTCTTCTGACTGGTCAACCGTTGATTTGGGTACTGCTGCCGGTGATGAAGTTGTTAGTGAAAATGTAGTTAAAAATCTGGTTAGTGGGGGAGCTAACATTAGCTTTACACCGGGTATTGATGCCACCTATGTTTTTGAAGTCAATGCGTTTGATACTGCAGCACCGACCTTAAAAGTATTCAACGAAGAACCTTTCCCCGGAACAACTGTATTTATTCGGGGTGATATGAATGGTTGGGGTGAAAATGACCCGATGACCTATGAGGGTGGTGGCATTTATAAAGTTAACCTGACGTTAACTGCAGCTGATTATGCCTTCAAAGTCGCATCATCGGATTGGGCTACAGTGAATATGGGCGCAAATAGTCCCAGCAATACCACTGTAAACCTGGCCGAACCATATGCATTACTTGCGGGTTCCAATGATAACCTGGGTATAACCATCCCGGCAGATGATGAATATTCATTTATCTTTGATGGTTCATTCATTGACAGCCCTAAACTATCAGTTTGGACGACGAAAATGTTTGGGGCTACACCTGTTTTCCTTCGGGGAGATATGAATGGCTGGGGTGAAACTGACACCATGACCTATCAGGGTAACTCAGTCTATAGTGTGGATATTGCACTAACTATAGGAACCTATAACTTCAAGGTCGCATCTTCTGACTGGGCAACCATCAATTTAGGTGCTCAGGGACCTGATGCTGTAGACAAGACTGTAAGTCTGGATAGTGGTTATATTTTGGTTGCAGGATCAAATGACAATATGGCCATTGATATTACAACTGATGGAACCTATACCTTTGAAGTGACAGGGCCGGATCCAACGGCACCTACGTTGAAAGTGATATCACCACCATAAACAGGGCTATCCGGTTTTTAGTTAAGAACCGTTGATGGAAAACCGCTCAACAAAAAGGTGTTGAGCGGTTTTTTTAACACGGGTCAGCAGAAAAAGAGTTCTGACAAAATCAAAAATAATTTCTTAAAGATTGAGTTACCTGGAATGTTACTAACCCGTTATTTTAACAATAATCTCTTGTTTAAATTTATCGGTATTATTTTAATACTGGGTAGTACTCTGTATCTGTTTTCCTGTAATAAAACTGAGATTCCTCATAAAGTTTTCCACGATAAAAGCAATAGAGATTTTATCAGTCACTCGAATCGTAAGGTAATCATCTATCAGGTTCTTCCAAGATTATTTGGTAATACCAATCAAACTAACAAACCTTGGGGCACCATTGATCAAAATGGTGTGGGTAAATTTAGTGACTTTACTGAAGTTGCCTTGAAAGCCATTAAACAAAAAGGGGTGGGTTATATCTGGTTTACCGGTATTTTGCATCATGATGTTATTCGAGATTATCGCCAATATGGTATTTCAAATGATGATCCGGATGTGGTTAAGGGGCGTGCGGGTTCACCTTATGCGATTAAAGATTATTACAATGTTGACCCTGACCTTGCAGATGACCCAGCAAACAGGCTGGATGAGTTTAAAGCATTGATTAAAAGAACACATCAACAGGGAATGAAAGTCATTATAGATATTGTACCCAATCATGTGGCAAGGAATTATCATTCCATTTCTGCGCCGAACGGCGTGCGTGATTTTGGAGTAGATGATGATAAAACGGTGCCTTATAAAAGAGACAATAATTTTTATTATATCCCTGGAGAAGATTTTAAAGTACCGCAAGGGTTGATAGAAAAAGTACCTGATAATAACCTTGTGCTGAATGACAATTTTTTTAAGGAATCACCCGCTAAATGGACCGGAAATAACGTACGGAAGTCTCAGCCAGATGTTAGTGACTGGTATGAAACCGTTAAAATTAATTTTGGGGTATCGCCTGATGGCAAAAAGGATTTCCCTCTCATTCCCAGCAACTATAAAACAAAAAATGCAGCAGCACATTATAGTTTCTGGAAAGGTAAGTCAGTGCCTGATAGTTGGGGAAAATTTAGAAATATCGTATTGTTCTGGCTTGATCAGGGTGTGGATGGGTTTCGCTACGACATGGCGGAGATGGTGCCGGTAGAATTCTGGAGTTATTTGAATAGCGCCATTAAACATAAAAATAATCAGGCTTTTTTGTTAGCTGAAATCTATAACCCCACTATCTATCGAGATTATATCTATCTCGGAAAAATGGATGCTATTTACGACAAAGTGGGGTTTTACGATACCATCCGAGAAATTGTAAAAGGAGAAAAATCAGCTGATGCTTTAGTCGAAGTTGAAAATAGCGTGAAAGATATCGAACAGCATATGTTACATTTTTTAGAAAACCATGATGAGCAACGTGTTGCCAATGGTGCTTTTGCCAACTGTAAGCAAAACTGTGCTGAAAGAGTACTGCCAGCGATGGTGGTGTCTACCTTAATCAATTCAGGGCCTACTTTATTGTATTTTGCACAGGATGTGGGCGAAAAAGCAGAAAAAGATGCTGGGGCAGGTAAAGCCTCACGTACCACAATAAAGGACTATTGGGGCGTTCCTGCACATCAACGTTGGATGAATCATGGCCTTTTTGATGGCGGCAAACTCTCTAAAAAACAAAAATCCTTATTGCATTATTATTCTCGACTATTAAATTATGCAGCTTCCAGTGAGGCGGTGATGGGAGAGTATGAAGAAATTCAAACGATAAATCGCAAGATGACCCATGGTTATTCAAAGCGGTTGTTTTCTTTTGTACGTTGGAAGGATTTAGAAAAAATTATTGTATTGAGTAATTTTGATGTTGTACAGAGCTACGAAATTTATTTATTGATCCCTGCGGATGTTGTTGAAAGATGGAATTTATCAGAGGGGCATTATTCTTTGAAGGATAAATTAAATCCGAAAATAAATTTTGAACTCATAGTAAAAAATTCTCAAGGAAGGATAAAATTAAAAATAAAACCATTAGCTTCTTTCATCTTGCAATTACAGCAAAAGGAATTGTGAAATGAAAAAACTGTTATTTTTTAGCTTTCTTTTATTCACGTCAACTACTTTTGCCAATAAATATATCAGTCATTATCAGAAGGGTCAGTCTTTAATCATTGCAACTGAAACAGGACAGGTGAGATTAACAGCCTTCAGTCCTTTTGCAATGGAAACTTTTTATCAATTGCAGGATTTGAAGCAATTACCTTCCTGGTCTATTGCTGTTAAGCCAGGAAAATTTCCA
>DRNA01000317.1 GCA_011322365.1 Aeromonadales bacterium
CCCGCTCCAGATTTTTATCTGAAGCAATAAACAATAAGCTCCTGATGGCTGAGTGGTAGAAAGGCTATACAGCGGATTGCAAATCCGTAGATGCCGGTTCGATTCCGGCCTCAGCCTCCATTATTTATTGTTCAATTGCCAGACGCTAGAAGTAACTGCAAGAGACTTGCGATTACAAAACAAATTAAGGGAATTAAAGTTTTGAATGAAAGTCCACTGCCCAGGTGGCGAAATTGGTAGACGCAAGGGACTTAAAATCCCTCGGTAGAAATACCGTGCCGGTTCGATTCCGGCCCTGGGCACCATCTATTAGATTATTAATTGTCATCAGATCCAGTTGAATTTAACACTCCGCAGAACCGTTTCGGTTAGATTACGGAAAACTTCCCTGGTTTCCACCCTGCGGGCCATTCACTGTAAAGCGTGAATGTTCAAATTTATTCCCGATAAATCTGTCCGGCCCTGGGCAGCATCAATTAGATTATTAATTGTCATCAGATCCAGTTTAATTTAACACTCCATAGAACCGGCAGCTGGTTAGATTATCAACCACTTCCCTGTGATTGACCCTTCGGGCCATTTAATGGAAGGTATGAATGTCCAGATCTGTTTTCGATATTTTATATCCGCATCTGGACACAATCTGTAAGTTCATTATTGTTATAAACAGTGATCTAACTCATTAATTCATGGAAACAGTAGGCGTAGGTTGTTGGTTTTATTCGTTAATGAGGCTTTTCACTGTTCAGTGGAGTGTTGCAGGGTGTTATGTGGTAAATTATGAGTTGATAGTATTTATCACTGTCTTTTAAACAAGAGGTTTGAAGTGGAATCGTTTTTTTCATCTATAGACTATAAAGATCCTGTCTGGATAGCCATTGCTTTTCTATTAGGTACTCTGAGTCGTAGTTTACGATTACCACCGTTAGTGGGTTTTCTTGTCGCTGGTTTTGTGTTGAACTTTTCAGGTATTACCGGGGGGCATTTTCTAAATGAGATGGCAGATCTGGGTATCACTCTTTTACTTTTCACAATAGGATTAAAGCTTAAAATAAAAGAATTGCTCAAGGTTGAAATATGGGGAAGTGCACTTGTACATATTCTTTTGTTTAGCATGATTTCTGCCATTGCCTTGTATGCAGTTAAACAATTAAATATTCCATTATTTAATCAGTTATCAGTGGTTAATATTTTAATAATTAGTTTTGCCTTATCTTTTTCGAGTACAGTTTTCGCCGTGAAAACCCTGGATGAGCAGGGAGATTTTCTTTCTCGATTTGGACAAATATCAATTGGCATCCTGATCATACAGGATTTAGTTGTTGTGTTATATATTGGAGCTTCAGCAACTAAAACACCATCAATCTGGGCTATTAGTTTAATTATTTTACTATTTGTATTACGACCTTTAATTGTCAAACTTTCAACAAAAGTTGGTCACGGTGAGTTGTTGTTGTTATTTGGTTTAAGTATGGCTCTAGGAGGATCGGTATTGTTCGAAGCTGTGGATATGAAGGCAGACCTCGGTTCACTGGTGTTTGGCATGTTATTAGCAAACACTCCAAAAGCTGATGAACTATCAAAGTCCTTATTAAGTGTTAAGGATTTATTTCTATTAGGCTTTTTCTTAAGTATTGGAATGACAGCTTTACCTGATATGACAACATTTGTGGTTGTATCTATTTTATCAATATTAATAATTTTTAAAGGTGGATTATTTTTCTGGATATTATCTAAATTTAAAGAACACACATTCCCGGCTACAAAAGCCTCACTATTATTATCTAATTTCAGTGAGTTTGGACTTATAGTAATTGTCATTGCTGTATCACAGCACTGGCTTTCTAATGAATGGCTAGTTGCATTTGCCGTTTTAATTGCTGTTTCATTTGTTTTTTCTGCTATTTTCAATAAGTATAGTAATTTTTTATATTATCGACTACAACATCGTTTAGAAAAACTGCAACACCACTCAATTGATGAAGATGAATCCAGAATAAACGTAACCGGTATAGAACTGTTAATATGCGGAATGGGTCGTATGGGTGATGGTGTCTATGATCAACTCTATAATAGTTACAATTTAATCGGACTTGATTATGATAAGGATGTAGTCAAAGCGCAGCTAAATCGGGGACGAAAAGTCTATTTTGCTGATGTTAGTAGTTCAGATTTCTGGTCGGAAATGGATATCTCAACAAGCTCATTAAAGGGAGTCATACTTTGTACTCCAAATGTTGACACAAATAAAACAGCTGCAGAGCTTGCACGCAACTGGGGGTTTAAGCACTATATTTGTGCTACATCTTTCTATGCAGATGAGCAAAAAGAATTAATTGATAGTGGAATAAATTCTGTGTTGAATGTTTATGTTGAAGCTGGGGTCGGCCTGGCCTTAAAAAGTCAAAAGGCTCTTAATAAAATCCGCTTATGAAAAAAAGTACGTTCCTGATTCGTTTCTATTACCGATAAGTTTAAACTGAAAATGTGCTGTACAGAGAGAGTAAATTATAAAACCTGTAAAAAATTATTTTGCTGTAAAGTGACCTTTTTCAGGAAACTGTTGATATTGATTGGGCGACTGAAAAGGTAACCCTGCATTGTGTGGCAGCCAAGTTTTTCCAGATAATCGGCCTGATATTGACTTTCTACACCTTCAGCTATGATATTGATCCCTAAACCCTGCGCCATGCCGACTATGGCTGCTACAAGGGCGGCTCCTTTTTTTGACTCTTCTATTTCTGAGGTAAACGAGTAGTCAATTTTGACTGTATTAACCGGCAGTTCTCTGAGATAGTTTAATGATGAAAATCCGGTGCCAAAATCATCTATGGCGATGGATATGCCCTTGTTAGATAATACCTGCAATTTGTGGATACACGCATTAATATCGCTCATAAACATATTTTCAGTAATTTCTATTTCGAGCCGGTCAGCTTCAATGCCAAAATCATCGATCAGCGAAACCAGATTTTCTGGAAATTCTTTGAGGCCTATGTCAGTGGCTGATAAATTGACACTGACTTTAATCTGGCTTTCAAGAAAGACTTTATCGCTAAATAAATCAATAGCTACTCTATTTAACATCCATTCGCTCAGTTGTTCGATAATTCGTGATTCTTCTGCCTGATTGAGGAAATAATTAGGTGACAAGCGACCCATTTCAGGGTGATTCCATCTTAGCAGGGCTTCTACGCCAACGATCTTTTTGCTCTGATAATTAATCTGTGGTTGATAGTAGATTTCGAGTTCATCATTTTTTAGTGCTCGTCTTAATCCACTCTCTATGGATATTTTTTCTTCTGCAGCCTGTTCAAGTTCTTCATTATAAAAAGCATAGCCATTTTTACCTTTACCTTTGACTTCGTACATGGCCATATCAGCATGTCTGATTAAATTGTTTATATCGGTAGTATCACGCGGATAAACGGCAATACCGATACTCACATTAATATAGACTTCTTTATTTTTTAAATAGAATGGTTTTTGAAGGCTGTTAATTAATTTTTGAGCGACCTTTTCCGCCTGATGATTAGAAGTGGGTTGAGGTAACAGTAGCATAAATTCATCACCACCAAGACGAGCAAGTGTGTCCCCTGTTCTTATTTCCTGTTTTAAACGGTCGGAAACTTCTATTAAAAGCTGATCACCTACCACATGACCAAAACTGTCGTTGATTAATTTGAAGCGATCCAGATCCAGGAACATAATGATGAGTTCTTCTTTTGTTCGTTTGGCCTGATTAATGGCAAGGTCAAGTCGATCCATTAACATGGCACGATTGGGTAGCTTTGTTAGCAGGTCATGATAGGCCTGATAGGTAATGAGTTTTTCGGCTTTTTTTCTGCGGGAAATATCACGGGCGACACCATAGGTTCCCTGAAAGGTTTGTACCAGTTGACCATTATGAGAATCTTTTGCATAAATACCCATGGAATTGAGTTCAATGGGACAACTGGTGGCATCAAAGGGTTTGTCGATATTTTCAGCGTTGCATTTTAAACGCAGTTCAATTGTTCGGTTGGAACGATTTTCTGTACGTCTTTCGTTAAATAAATATTCTGCTTTTAAACGGTCTTCAGCAACTATAAATTCGCTGTAATGTTTGCCTATCAGATCAGTTTTATTAAAGCCCAGTAATTTAGTGAAACTGCTGTTGACGAAACTGAAGTGCCCTGTGGAATTCAGG
>DRNA01000318.1 GCA_011322365.1 Aeromonadales bacterium
CTGATTTTTTTTGTCTGTTGAAAATCAATAGATGATTGTTTTTGAATAATCTCAGGGATCATATAGAGCCAGTTTTTATCAAAACGATAATCAGCCGACAAATCGATAATAAGGGGCTGCGTATCTTCATCTTTATTTGCATGTAGTAAAGCTTTAACATATGGTGCAGCCAGTCCATTGGGTAATGCCAGAACGATAATATCGGTTTCCCTGCTGGCAACATCATCTGCTGAAAGCGTTTCGATGCTAATCTCAGCCAGAGAGGATTTGCAGTCAGGCAGTATATCCGCTATTTTTTTTCCGGCTAATGCTCTTGAACTAAGCCAGGATAATTCAATAAAGGGATGAGAGTTAATCAGTTTTAACAGCTCATTACCCACATAGCCACGGGCACCTAAAAGGCCAAGTGTAAATTTTTTGGTGGTGAACTGATTCATCTTACTACCCCTGTTTGACTATATTACTGTAGCCGTTTTTTTTAGTGTGGCAGCAATACATTGCTGGATAACGTCAAATTCTCTGATACCATACCAGAAAACAATCCATTCGCCCGATTTATAACAGCCATCACTTTGCCTGAAATAAAACTGATTGATGGCATTGTGTTTTCGTGAGCGCCAGATCAGTTGCTGATGTTGTTCTCTAACGGTATTCCACACTGCACGACCGAGCCCTTCACCTTTGGCATCATCAGCGACGACATATTTATCCAGAAAGGGCAGGGAATGGCTGTCATCAAGTTCCAGAGAAGTGATAAGTGCAGCTGCACGATAACTATCGGTTACGTAAGCATGAGATAGACGTGTTTGTTCAAAATAATCAGCACATAATTTTTTATTAAAACTATTTTCAATTAATACTTTTAACATTTGTTTATCAAGTCCATTCCAGTTTGTGAAATGATGAATAGTTTCACCTTTCCTGATAAGTGTTCCAGAACCACGGTGGGTGAACAGTTCTTTTGCCAGATGGGCAGGTTCAGTAATTGAAATCGATGATGACAGTGGCAATTTGTTCAATATGGATGCGGCCTGTTTTAATTTCAGTTCCATGCCTCCGTGTACCCAGGGCTGTGATATAAGATTCTCAAAATCCGAGCTCAAATTGATGGAATGGATAATTTTATTATTACCATCGAGTAACCCACCGGTTTGAGTGAGGAAAATAATTTTATAAGGTTTTACAGCCAGCACCAGTTCATTGGTGGCTACATCCGCGTTGATATTGACGATTTGACCGGAATCGGTTTCCCCCAGACTGGATATTACCGGGATCGACCCTGCCTTTAAACTATCCAGAATCGGCTCCAGGTGAACATTGTTAACATTACCTACAAATCCTAGTGATGTATCTTCATTGAGTGAGGCGTCAAAAATGCCGCCACTAATTGAGGTAGCTTTTACATTGGCATTTTGCAGGGCTTCAACCAATTGTAAATTAATTTTCAAAAATGTTTTGCGGGCCACCTTCAGAACTTCAGCACTGGTGACTCTGGAGCCATTTTTAAAAGTGCTGGTGATGTTTTGCTGCTGTAATTTATCGGTTAATTGTGGACCACCACCGTGGATAACGATGGGTGATAAACCAATCCGGTGTAAAAATGATAGTGACGAGCAAAGGTTTTCCAGATCATTCTGGATTATTCCTCCGCCCACTTTAATTACTGCGAATCGAGATTGACCGACACTACTAAAACGCTTCAGATATTGCTCAATTTCACGTTGATTTGCCATGTTACCCAACAGGCGAACCACGGTATCTTTGACCAGGGAGACAGATTGATTCATGATTTTTCTCCTGAGTTCGCGTTGTAGTCGATCACTTTTTTATATTGGAAATAGGCGCGTTCAAGTTCAGCAATCTCTACCCATTCATCGGCTGCATGTGCCTGGGCTATGTTTCCGGGACCCAAAACAATGGCGGTTAAACCCGACTGAGAAAATAGCGAGGCTTCTGTCCAGAAACTGACAGCTTTTCCCGGTTGCAGCCGATATTTATTGATGATTGATTCAGCGGAAGCTATGGCTGTTTCAAAATCCTGATTATCTGCTGGTAGCGTTGGGCCGAAAAACCCTTTTTGTATAACCACTTCTTCGGCAAGGTTTGCAAAACTTTTTAAAAGCTGTTCAGATTTTTGTCCGGGTAGAGGTCTGAAACCAAATTTAATCTGGCAGCTTTGGGCTATCATATTGGCTTTAACACCACCGGATATAGTGCCGGCATTAAAGGGTATTCCCGTTAAAGATTGATGAGAGAGCTGTTGTTGAGATTCAACCCACTGGGTTGCCTTACAAAGCCAGTCAGCCGCTTTATGAATGGCGTTATCATGTAAAGCCCGCTGTTCGGATGCATGGCCGGCAATGCCGCTAAATTGTGCTTCCGCTGTCTGAATACCACGATGAGCTGTAATTGCCAGGCCGCAGGTGGGTTCGGCTACAATAACTTCTTTAAAATCATGTTGCTGCTTTAAAAAAGCCTTTACAGCCACGCTACTACCGGCTTCTTCATCAGAAGAAAATAACAACGCCATATCTTTTTTGTTCTCATTGGCCAGTGTTAATAAACAGGCGGCTGCGCCTTTGATATCACAGGCACCTAATCCACAGGCTTTGCCATTTGCGATTGATAATGTAAATGGATCCTGTGTCCAGCCTTCGGCTCTGGGAACGGTATCAATATGCACATTAAACAGCAACGCCGGAGTTCCCCTGATAGCCAGCAGGCTAATGCAGCCGTCACCTGAATCCTGTAAACTGATGTTGAAATCTTTAAGCTGGCTTTTCAGATAAGCAAAAATTTCACTTTCAACACTGATATCTCGTGGCGGATTTTGGCTGTCAAATGAAACCAGTTTTTGTAAATGTTGAAGCGTATTTTTTGTGTGTTCATTCATAATGATATTAGTCACGATTAATTTTATGATAAAGCGTACTGGATTGTCCGAATAATTTAATAAAGCCCTGAGCCTCATCCACTGTCCAGTCCGCACTTTGAGCATAGATAGCCTGTTTATTGACCAGCATATTCTCAGAGGTTACCTCTACTGCGAGTGCCTGACCACCGGCAATTTCCAGTACAACATCACCCGTAACAGATTGTTGGGATGACTGTAAATAGTGTTCCAGATCTGCTTTTAACGGATCATAAAACAAGCCTTCATATACCAGTTCAATCCACTGATTAACAATCTGTGGTTTAAATCGGTTTTGTGATTTGCTACAGACCACATCTTCCAGTGCCTGATGAGCAACTTTTAATGCCTCGAGTGCGGGTGCTTCAAACACTATTCTCCCCTTTAATCCCACGGTGGTATCACCGGTATAAATGCCCCGACCAATACCATATTGTCCCAACTGCGTATTTAAAAATGCGAGTATTTCAGGACCGGATTTAGGCTCGTCATCAATGGCGATAGCCATGCCTTTGTTGAAGCTAATTTTCACCGTCATCGATTCAGAAGGCCATTCAGCGGGTGGTTTGGTGAGCGCATAAGTTTCTTCTCCAGGGTGTTGCCAGCGATCAATTTCAGAACCGGAAATGGTAGTGCCCAAAAGATTTTCATTGACACTGTACTGGCTGGATTTATCAGCAACCGAAAACCCTTTTTGTCGCAGATAATCCATCTCGTAATCTCTTACCTGAATATCTTTTTGCTGAATTTCGCGGATGGGTGAAATAATTTGATAATCACCTAAACACATAACCGATAAATCAAAACGGATCTGATCATTACCCATACCAGTACAGCCATGAGCGAAATTTTTCGTCCCCAGCTCATCACAAAGTTTCAGGCAGGCGGCCACAATCAGGTAACGATCGGAACAAAGTAAAGGGTACTGCTGTTGATACCATTGACTTGCATAAATCAGCGGTACCACCACCTCATCCCAGAGTGCATCAGCGATGTTAATTTCTCTGTGTTCATTGGAGCCGAGTTCCAGTGCGCGTGATTTAATGGCTGTTTTTTCAGCTTCACTCACACCACCTGAATCCACAAATGCGGTAATAACTTTATATCCCTGATCAATAAGATAGGGCACACAAAAACTGGTATCAAGGCCACCAGAAAAAGCCAGTACTATAGTGTTATCAGACATTTTTATACTCCGGAAGTTAATTATTTATCAGTGTGGTCATTAATGCTTTTTGCGCATGTAGACGGTTTTCAGCTTCATCGATGGCAAAGCAATAATCTGCATCCATCACCGCATCCGTGGCTTTAACATTGCGTCTAAGTGGCAAACAATGGGAGAAGAGGCCGCCGTTGGTGAGTGCCATCTTTTCTTCGTCTACCCTGAAATGCTGATATTGATCTCGAATGCTTTTTTCTTTTTCCCATTGCCCAAAATAAGGTAATGCCCCCCAGCTTTTGGCATAAACAATATCTGCATCCTTATAAGCTGTTCGTATATCATGACTTACCTGAAAACTACCGCCATATTCGGCGGAAAAGTTTTTTGCAGCGTTAAGATAGCGCTCATCCAGCAGGTAATCTTCCGTCGGGCAGAGCAGGGTAATATCCATACCAAATTTACTGGCAATTAACAGCGATGAATTGGCCACAGCGGTATTTAAAGGTTTGGGGTGGTAAGTCCAGGTAAGCAGATATTTTTTCTTTTGAGGTTTACCAATTTTTTCTTCAATAGCCTGCATATGGGCCAGTTCCTGACAGGGATGAGTGATAGTTTCCATATTAATCACTGGAACGGAAGCATACTTTGCAAAGGCTTTTATGACTTTATCCTGACGGTCCTCCTGCCAGTCCTGAAATTTTGGAAAGGCTCTGATGGCAATCATATCGCAATAACGGGATAGCACCTGAGCTGCCTCGGCAATATGTTCTTCGGCATCATCGAGCATAGTAGTACCAAACTCAAATTCCAGTGGCCAGGCATCTTTGCCGGGAGCCAGTACCACCGCGTGCCCACCGAGCTGCCAGCTTCCCAACTCAAAGGAAGTGCGTGTTCTTAATGAAGGATTAAAAAACAGCAGTGCAATGGATTTTCCTTTTAAAGCGTCACTACTTAAACCCGCCTTATAGTCTTTGGCCAGATCAATAATGTGCTGTAACTGTTGTTGATCCCAGTCGATGGTGGATAAAAAATGTTTCATGGTTTCTGTTCTCTGTTCATAACTTCAGATATAAAAAAACCCGGCTGATTGGCCGGGTTTCGTGAATTTGTGTGTTAATTAACGCACATCACTGGCACCCGGCCAGGATAGTACGGCGGCGAATGAGCTCCAGATGCGAATGATCCGTTGCATGAATACCAGAAACCACAACACCATCAATGCCTTTTACGCTAGAGTTTTTGGCAGTGTTAAGGTGATTATGTTGTCTGTGTTGCATTACTTTTATCATCTGTTTTTCAATCTATTAAAAATGAAATTGTTTTCGTCTAATAGCTTCTGCGAGACTAGCATCACTTTTTTAGATTAGCAACCGCTAATTGATAAAAAAGTGATGACTTAGCTCAATATTTTGCTGGCTGGTTCTTTGCAGGCAAGCTGCTTTTAATAAACTGACGAATATCTTCATTGGCGGTTTTTAGATCAGCTCTGCGTAGATACATCATGTGGCCACTCTGATAACCGTGAAAACTCAGACGCTTTTTCATGGTGCCAGCAGGGTCCAGATGCCAAAGTGTGTATTTGGCATCAAAATAACTGGTTGCGCCATCAAAATAACCCGATTGAATCATCACTTTCATATAGGGGTTTTCGGCCATGGCCAGTCTTAAATTCTCGCCGGTGTGATCGTTTTTTCTATCCCAGGGGTGCACATCACCAAACATATTATATTTGATATCGGTTTTGTACTTAAGAATTTCACGGAGGTAGTAGTTAATTGCTGGTGTGAA
>DRNA01000319.1 GCA_011322365.1 Aeromonadales bacterium
AGATTGGCAATTTCCAGCGTTTTCATGCCTTCATTCATACCATGAGCAACCGCATACAAAACCCCTTGTCGTTCACATAATCTGTCACAAAGTGCGTTAAAACGGGCATTTATTTTATAGGTTGATCGAGTTTGTGAGACAGGTATGCGATATCCATCACTGTAAATTATTTCAGGGAAGTTGTAAGTAAAGGTTCGCTTAACGGCCCCCCTATCAAAGCAGCTATTCGGTCGTTCAGATGATCGCTTTAAATAATACATCGTGATTTCTTCGAGTACCGTCACATCTGTTCTTGATTTTCCTGAAAGTGAACCGAGATAAGAAAGAAGGATGCCCATGGCGGCATTATTTTTATTTTTCTGATTAATTTTTGACAGGTAATACCATGCTAATTCATTTTGGGCAACGAAATCACCTTGATAAATGGATTCTAAATAGGGCCCTGCGGATAGAGAAGCAAAGGGTCTTCCTTTTATAATATCCAGTTTACGTTGTTTAGATGCGATGAGTTGTGTCTGTTGTTTGTGTTTTAGTTTATCAGTTTTTGCTTCTTCGCTTAAATAATGGCCAATATAGTAACCACTAAATCCGGATTTATACCGGGGATTTTTAGTATAGGAAAAACGCAGTTTATCCCAATAACGAAAATTGTTGGCAAGCCAGTCAGATCGAGTATTTAATCGCAAGGTAGCTTTGGGGGTAAAGCCACTGTAATAGGGACATTTTTTAGCGATGAGCGGTGTAATGACATTATTGAAAAAACGGGTATAGCTTGATGCTGAACTCCCACCAAATACGACGGCATTTCGTTTTTCATTAGGTACATTGTAGATCACATCAAGGGTTATATTATCTGTATATCTGGTACTGTTACTGGAACACCAATATTCTGAAGAAGGGTATATTGCAAAGTTTTTCTCCAGATAAAGTGCATCAGCTTTAACGGTATTAATGAAAATCAATGATGCAAAACAAATACAAAAACGTGATAATAATATACTTTTCATGGAGTTAATGTTTATTTTGTTCATACTATTGATAGCCTTGATTTTGCCGCCAGAGTGCATTAGCTTTGGAAAATACCCTGTTTAATGTTATTTAATCACTTTAACATCCGTTGCCACACAACGTGAAGTCGGGTTTCCTGATAAATTAATTGTCCAGTTGACATTAATTAATTTTATTTTTCTGGAACGGGTTTTCAATATAGCCCTGATTTTATTATTACCTTTGTCATTTAACATCTGGAAATTTTCTCTGTAACCACTACAAGGCTTAAATTCAGGGTTGTTTGTTTTAAGAATATACCCTTTCATTCCTCTCCCTCGACGAAATATTCCTGTCACTTCATCCAGATGCATTTTCTTAGTTGAAGGTTTGTTCTGAGCATTTTTAAATGAATCATAGGCATTGTTGCAGCGGTTAATACTATTTGCCGAAGCATCTGAAAGCCTGTTTTTATTACACAAACCGAGACAACGCCTGGCATAGGGATTTTGAGTTTTGGGGTCCTTGTAAGACTGTAAGCATTCATTACGCTTCGACTCGAAGCTGGTCGAATTGGCTTTGCTCTTAGACGCCCTTCTACTGACTGGCAAACTGACCCATTTATCAGTCAGGTTGGCTTTCCAGAATAGATCGATAGCGTTTGAGGTTATCACATAGTTAAATTTTATATTATTGACATCAAGCATTTTAGATTTGTAAATGTAAGATTCCTGTGAAATAGTAGAATTGACTTTAAAACCATAAAAGATCTGTTTATGTTTATGTTGTTTTGCCAGAGTTTCAGCTTCACTATCAGTCATTTTAATTTTATTATTAAATAAAGTGCCTTTAGCCAATTGGTAGGGTTCAAGTTTTATTCTGATATCAAAAATACCTTGTTGAAAATTATAAGGCGGTAATTTTGTCTCTCTGTAGACGTATTCTTCTCGATTGAATTTATGATTTTTACTCCATTGGACTAATTGTGAAAACTCATTATCAATAAATTGTGAAATTAATCTTCGTGTTTTAAATTCATTTTTATTCATAATGCCACCCCAGTGTAACTTGACACCGGAACTAACATAGCGTGACTGATGCCCTCTGTCTAACTGAAGTTTAGCAGCAGAATTACAATCGTTTTTACCACAAAAATATTTGCGATAAGATTTATCTGATAAGGCGCTGACGGCTAAATATCCTGCGGTTTTTTTCCACGATAATAGATTGGCATATTGTTGTTGGCTTTTATATTCGGGCGATTTATAAAAGGCTTTCTTTAATTGTGCTTTATTCAGAGATTTATAGGTCTGTTGAATGGCAAATAATCGGTGGTATGTCTGGTAATCTGTTGTTCTTTTTCCCCTGATCCTTGCTACTTTGATCTTAAACTGACTCATGGATAACCCTTGAGGTTTTTTTAACTTATTGTAAGGAGTTCGGAAACTCTGTCCCGCATTGATGATAATGCCTTTGTATGATGGCAGTATTAATATTTTCAGGCTGCCATCATTAGAGAGTTTAAACTTAACAGTTTCATCAGGAATTAAGGCTGCTTCTTTATTCTTGTTCGGTTTTTTTGTGACAGTAGCCTTTGCATGCTGATTTTTTACAGTATTAATTTTTTTTGATTTATTCTCAGGTGCTTTCTTTGTAGGTTTTTCTGGTTTTTTATCATCCTTTTTATTTTTTAATTG
>DRNA01000320.1 GCA_011322365.1 Aeromonadales bacterium
GAATGACAAGGGTTTAGTGGCGAGTTTAGAGTTTAGAGTTTAGAGTTTAGAGTTTAGAGTTTAGAGTTTAGAGTTTAGAAAAAAACAGTCTGTCATCCTGAACGTAGCGTAGTTGAAGGATCTTGAGGCTCGGAATGACAAAGGTTTTAGTGTGAGATAGAAAATCTTTATAGTGGATACCTTTTCCGAGTTTTTATTTAGTAACGTTTATTCAACATTTTTAATGTCAATTTCCTGTTGTTCCAGACCATAAAATTTTACCCCGCGTTTTATACGAGGGCGGTTGTGCTGCATGCGCCAGTGGTTGGTGTCGCGCAGGCTATAGACACAACCACAGTATTCCTGTTGATAAAAATTTTCTTTTTTGGATAGTTCTACCATTCGTGGGGCACCACCCATTTTACGCCAGTTGTAAGTCCAGTAGGTGACATCCTCATATCTGTCAGCCGCTCTTTCACCACAGCCATTGATCTGATTCATATCTTTCCAGCGGGAAATTCCTAAAGAACTTGATATGACCGAAAAATTATTTTCATGGGCAAACAGAGCTGTGCGCTCAAAACGCATATCAAAACAGACCGTACAGCGTTCACCTCGCTCAGGTTCATTTTCAAGCCCTTTAACTCGTTCAAACCAGTTATCCATATCATAGTCGGCATCAATGAAGGGGATGTTTAATTTATCACAGAAGCGTTTATTTTCATCTTTTCGTATTTCATATTCTTTTATCGGGTGAATATTTGGATTATAAAAAAACACGGTTTGTTCAACACCTGAAGCCTGAATAGCTTCAATAACTTCACCTGAACAGGGCGCACAACAGGAATGCAACAACACTTTGCAGGCATTGTCGGGAACGTCCAGCCTGGGCCGTTGATAATTGTCGATTGAAAGTGGATTAGTCATAAGTGCACATATTATACGAAATATGGGAATAAGAATCATCTTTTGCATTAAATTTTCAGTGCATTTGTACGGAGGGATAAGTAAACTTAATGTTCTTTAACACCGATTATTAATTGATATGCCGAAAAGTATCACTTTAGATTTCAGCCAGAAAAATATCTGGATGCTAACTTCAGGAGAAAGAGTATTATCTCCCGGGCAGGAAAATTATTTTTATTTACTGTTTGCCGAAGAAATCGTGCCAGCATTTGCACAGATAGCGCAGCAATATCCTCATTTGAAATATCGGATATTAACACAACGCTGTCTGCACCTTTCATCCCCGGAAACAATCGATAACCTCACTGGTTCAGATTGGGAGTTATGTACAGCTCCGGCAACACTTCCAATTAGACCCAAATTAATAAGTTTTGATATGGACTCCACTTTAATTTGTCAGGAAGTGATCGATGAGATTGCTCGGGAGAAGGGTTGTTATGATGAGGTGGCTGCAATAACTGAGGCGGCCATGCGTGGGGAGCTGGATTTTGATCAGAGTCTGACAAAACGTGTAAGCTGTTTAGAAGGATTATCAGAGGCTCGTCTGGCCAGGGTTTTTGAACAACTAACCTTTTCGCCAGGTGCTGAAAAATTATTACAGCAGTTAAATCAATGGCAAATAAAAACCATCATTCTTTCCGGTGGGTTTGATTTTTTTGCGGAAAAGATAGCGGCAAAATTATGCATAAAGAATTATTATGCAAATCGTCTGGAAATTCAAAAGGGACGGTTGACGGGTAAGGTTATCCCACCGATTATGAATGCCCAGAGTAAGGCTGAACATCTGATAAAAATTGCGCTTCGGGAAAACATCGCACTTGAGAATACCGTTGCTGTTGGTGACGGTGCCAATGATTTATTGGTATTGAATCAGGCAGGGTTGGGTATAGCCTGGCACGCAAAACCTGCGGTAAATAAGCAAGCGGATGTGGCTATCAAGGTTTCTGCTCTGGATGTTATCAGCTGGATTTGGGATTAAAGGCCTGCTTCACTGAAATCAAAATACAGATTCGGTGAGGGAGGCGAGAGATAAAATCCCTGTACGTAGTCAATTCCCATGGGCCATATCTGAGCAAGGGTTTGAGCTTCTTCGATCATTGGCACGATGGTGGTTCTTTTGTTATCTTTTGCCAGTTTGATGGTTTCCTGAAGCTTACTGGAATCCCCTTCTTTAATTAAATCATGCTGAATAATATGACCATCAACTCGCACATAAGGCACCTGATCCGCTGGAAGGTGCTTTAATAAATTTTCACCGGCCAGCCCTGATCCGAAACGATTTATCGCCAGTTTTATATGCTCATCAGACAGAGATTTGGCAATAGACATTACCTGTTTTAAATGGCTGTTGGCATCTACTTCATCGATCTGGTAAATAATAGCATCCGTGGAAATTTTAGCCGCTTTGGTCGTTTTTAAAATATAATTAATGATATTTTCATCTTCCAGCGCAGTAGCTGATAATTGCACAAAAAAGCGGGTGCTTTGATTACTGGAAGTACGATGTTCCTTTAAGGTTCTTAAAGCCTGGGCAATGATCCAGTAATCCAGTTTCAGTGCCAGTTTTGTGCCCTGAGTAACCGGGAATAATTGTGACACTGGCACGGGCTCATCTTTCTCATCACGAATGCGCAATAATACCTGGAAAAATTCCTGTGAATCTCCATGTAATTTAACAATAGGCTGGAATAACAGGTGTGCCCGTCCTGTTTCCATGGCTTCCTGAATTTGTCGTAAAGCTTCTTTTTGTTGTTTGTCAGTTGAAACACCATCGACGGCATCTTCAAAAATTCTGACTCGATTTCCACCACCGGTTTCCGCTCGGTTTGCTGC
>DRNA01000321.1 GCA_011322365.1 Aeromonadales bacterium
CAACCCAAAACACTCTCTCTATTCGCAAGACCAGCTTTCATAATCACAAAGGAGATCTCTGCTATTCCACTGCCTCCAACCGATCAACTCGTTGAAATCCTCTGGGTAATTTCGCCCCACGTCTGCCACGTTCACCAAAGTAATGTTCCAGATCAGCGCCTTTTAAATTAATATAGCGTTTCCCAGAGTGAATGGTCAGTGTCTGTTTGCCGTGAAGTATGGCCAGATCAATCACGTACTCTTCGCGTGTTTTCACTCTGGCGGTGGGGATGCTGATAATTTTATTGCCTTTACCTTTTGCCAGTATGGGTAATTCATGTAGTGGGAAAATTAATAAGCGGCCCTCAGTGGTGACAGCGGCAATTTTATCGTTTTCATAATCGATAACGTCTTTTGGTCGCATCACTTTAGCACCGGAAGGTACCGATATTAATGCCTTGCCATTTTTATTGCGCGTGAACATATCGGCCAGTTTACACACAAAACCATAACCGCCATCAGTGGCCATTAAAAATAATTTATCATTTTCGCCCATCACTGCTGCCACAAAATGTGAACCAGCTATGGGATTTAAACGGCCGGTTAATGGTTCGCCATGGCCTCTGGCTGAGGGCAGTGTATGACTTGCCAGGGAGAAGCTACGGCCACTGGAATCTATCAGATTAACGTTCTGGTTGGTTCTTCCCTGAGTTGTCATTAATAATGAATCACCAGATTTGTAGGTGAGTTTGTCTGCATCAATATCGTGTCCTTTGGCAGCACGTACCCAGCCTTTTTCTGACAATATGACTGTCACCGGTTCACTGGGTACCAGATCCGTTTCACTCATGGCTTTGGCCTCTTCCCGTACCACGATAGGTGAGCGTCTTTCATCACCGTATTTTTCAGCATCCGCTTTTATTTCTTTTTTCACCAGTGTTTTTAAACGGTTTTCAGATGAGAGTAATAGCTGCATCTGATCACGTTCTTCTATCAGTTCTTTTTGCTCGGCACGAATTTTCATTTCTTCGAGCTTTGCCAGATTTCTTAATTTCAAATTTAAGATTGCTTCAGCCTGTCGATCACTAATGCCAAAGGCTTTTATGAGTACCGGCTTGGGTTCATCTTCGCTGCGAATAATACGAATGACTTCATCGATATTTAAAAAGGCGATTAATAAACCATCTAAAACGTGTAATCGTTCCAGAATATTATCCAGCCGATGTTGCAATCTGCGGCGGACTGTATCAATACGATAACTGAGCCATTCTTTTAACAGGACTCTTAAATTTTTAACCCCCGGCAAACCATTATTACCGATCATGTTCATGTTAACTCGATAACTTTTTTCCAGATCGGTGGTGGCAAATAAATGTGCCATTAATGCTTCAGCATCAATGCGATTGGAACGGGGGACAATAACAAAGCGTGTGGGATTTTCATGATCGGATTCATCTCTGAGATCACTGACCATTGGCAATTTTTTCGCCTGCATCTGTGCAGCTACCTGTTCCAGTATTTTAGCTCCAGATACCTGATAGGGTAATTCGGTGATGACAATTTCACCCTGATCTTTTTCCCAAACCGCACGTTGACGAATACTGCCTCTGCCAGTTTCATACATTTTTTTCAAATCATCAACCGGCGTGATAATTTCCGCGTGTGTTGGAAAATCGGGTGCAGGTACAAAGGTCATCAAATCTTCGACTGTGGCTTTAGGATGTTCAATTAAATGAATACAGGCAGCAGCGACCTCGGATAAATTATGTGGTGGGATATCGGTTGCCATACCCACCGCAATTCCGGTAGAACCATTCAGTAACACATTGGGCAAGCGTGCAGGTAACAAAACAGGCTCTTTTAAAGTTCCGTCAAAATTAGGTTGCCAGTCAGTCGCTCCCAGCCCTAGTTCTGACAATAACACGCCTGCATAGGGTGATAATTTAGCTTCGGTATAACGCATAGCTGCAAAGGATTTTGGATCATCCGGGGCTCCCCAGTTTCCCTGCCCCACAATTAACGGGTAACGATAGGAAAAAGGTTGCGCCATCAATACCATGGCTTCGTAACAGGCGCTGTCACCGTGAGGGTGGAATTTTCCCAGTACATCGCCCACGGTTCTGGCAGATTTTTTTGGCTTGGAGGCCGCACTTAAACCCAGCTCGGACATGGCATATAAAATACGCCGTTGCACCGGTTTTAAACCATCTCCCACATGTGGCAGAGCCCGATCCATGATCACATACATGGCATAATTGAGATAGGCCTGCTCGGTAAAATCCGACAGAGAGCGTTGTTCAGAATACTCGAAAGGAGTCAGCGTTTCATCACCCATATTTACCCCTCCTCCCCAGCTCTGAGTTCTTCACGGGCTGCCACCACTTCGGCCATATTGCCTTTGGTTTCCAGCCAGTATTTCCTGTCGGCGGCTCGTTTTTTTGCTAATAACATATCCATCATTTCATTGGTCTGTTTTTCGGAATCTATGACTAATTGCACCAGACGGCGAGTATCGGTTGCCATGGTGGTTTCTCTTAACTGCATCGGGTTCATTTCGCCCAGTCCTTTAAAGCGTTGTATGTTCACTTTCCCTTTTCGTTTTTCAGCAACAATGCGATCAATAATCCCCTGGCGTTCATCATCATCCAGTGCATAAAAAACCTCTTTACCTACATCAATTCGATACAGCGGCGGCATGGCCACAAATACATGACCAGCCTGAACCAGCGCATTAAAATGGCGCACAAACAGTGCACAAAGCAAGGTGGCAATATGCAGTCCATCGGAATCAGCATCGGCAAGAATACACACTTTACCGTAACGTAAATTCTGCAGATTGTCCGAATCCGGATCAATCCCCAAAGCCACTGAAATATCGTGCACTTCCTGGCTGGCTAATACCTGCTGACTGTCTACTTCCCAGGTATTTAAAATTTTTCCTCTCAGTGGCATGATGGCCTGAAATTCTTTATCTCTGGCCTGTTTAGCCGAGCCACCCGCCGAATCCCCTTCCACCAGAAACAGCTCCGATGCCATAGGGTCCTGCCCGACACAATCGGCTAATTTTCCCGGTAGTGCTGGTCCCGAGGTAACTTTTTTACGTGCGACTTTTTTTGCTGAACGCAATCGTTTTTGCGCATTGGCGATCATCTGTTCTGCCAGCAAATCGCCCATATCAGCATGTTCATTTAACCACAAGCTGAAAGCATCTTTTATAATACCGGAAACAAAACTGGCACATTGTCTTGAGGATAAACGTTCTTTAGTTTGTCCTGAAAACTGGGGGTCCTTAAGTTTAACTGAAAGCACATAAGCAATGCCGTCCCAGACATCATCGCCACTTAATTTCACGCCGCGCGGTAGTAAATTTCTAAATTCACAATACTCTCTGACCGCTTCCAGCAAACCGGTTCTTAGCCCATTGACATGAGTGCCGCCCAGCGGCGTGGGGATGAGATTGACATAACTTTCAGCAACGGTTTCTCCCCCTTCGGGTAACCAGGTTATGGACCATTCCACCATCTCGCCATTGCCCTCACTTTCTCCAGTAAAGGGAGATTCTGGCAGACACACATGACCATCTGTTTCTGCCAGCAAATAGGCGCGTAGACCATCTTCATAAAACCATTCTGTGGTTTCATTATTAATATTATCAATAAATTTAATTTTCAGACCAGGAGCCAAAACCGCTTTCGCCCTGAGCAGATGTTTGAGTTTGGGTACGCTGAATTTATCGCTATCAAAAAAAGATTTATCCGGCCAGAACCTGACATTGGTGCCGGTATTTCTCTGCCCTACCGAACCAATTACTTCGAGCTCGGTTTCTTTTTCAGCATTGGCAAAGGTCATTTTATATTCTTTGCCATCACGTTTGACTCGAACCTCCACTCGATGGGAAAGTGCGTTTACCACACTGATCCCCACGCCATGCAAGCCACCACTGAAGGTATAATTTTTATTGGAAAATTTACCGCCGGCATGAAGCTTGGTCATAATCACTTCCACACCGGGAATGCCCTGTTCCGGGTGGATATCAACCGGCATACCCCGGCCATCATCGGTCACTTCCAGTGATTGATCATCGTGCAGAATAACGGTGATGTTTCGGGCGTGTCCCGCCAAAGCTTCATCAACACTGTTATCAATCACTTCCTGTGCCAGATGATTGGGGCGAGTAGTATCGGTGTACATGCCCGGTCGTTTCCTTACCGGTTCCAGCCCGGTAAGCACTTCAATATCATTTGCGGTATATTTGCTCATGTGGGATTTAGTATTATTTTAACTCTTGATGTTGAAAAAAGTTTGTGACTGTTCAGGAGAAGCTTATCATAACTTATGCGTTAACAGAGTGAAATAAATAGAAGTTTGTCACATTCAGAATGAAATAGGATAATTTAATAACCACGAATACTATAATCGACCTTAAAATCCAATGGCCGGATATGGATAACCTCTGATTCTATGCTCCCATCAGAAAGTAATTGCAGACGGCGATAACCGGGGTCCTGCATCCCCGCTTCAAAATCCTCTGAACCCGGTTGAAATTGTACACAGGTAGAAGGTGTAGAAAATAATTTCACCTGTCCCATATTTTTTTCAAATTCCTGATGTACATGACCCCACATCACACCCTTAACCTGAGAATGCCTGGCCATAACCGCAAAAAATTCCGCACTGTTTTTTAAACCAATACCATCAAGCCATTTGCTACCCACATTCATCGGCTGATGGTGCAATGCCACTAAAGCATAGTGCTCTGGTTTATCGCTAAGACAGGCATGCAAAAAATCAAGTTGTTCGCTGGAAAGCTGACCGTGGACTTTGTTATCAACTTTTGAATCAAGTAATATTATCTGCCAGTTCTGGATCAAAATCCGCTTTTGAGAAAACACAAATTTATTAATCATACTCTGCGCCATAACGTCAGGATCATCGTGATTACCGGGTAACCAGAACGAAGGCATATTGAGTGAAGAAAGAGCACTGGAAAGACGACGGTAAGCATCTGAACTTCCATCCTGTGCTAGATCTCCAGTGGCCAGGATAAGGTCAGCAGGAGCAGAGCCAGCAATATGTTCCAAAATGGCCTGAAAACTTTTGTGCGTATTTAAACCCAGTAATTTGCCCGATTTTTCTTTAAATAAATGGGTGTCAGTTAACTGAATAATAGTCACCGGCGAGACATTATTTGCAGTCGCGGGAGTTAACTGATACGTTGCATTTTGCAGGTTTAAGTTCAATGCCTTCTAACCTTTTTCAATAATGCTGCGGAGTCAAAATCGTTTTGTTGCTTTTGATTGAGTGATTTTTTTATACAGTACATCAACCATTCACCCAGATGTTCATTTAATCGAAATTTTTCATCGGGATGGTGCATGGATTTGTTGGGATAGGGGTAACGGGAAGATAATTGCCGGCCTTTATCATCCGCTATTACTTCAGCAATAGCCGCATCATGGTACAGACGAATGATCCATTCACCTTTCTGCAGTAGGGGTATATTTTTTATCGGTGAGACCTGCATCCTTATCGTCATGGTATATACCGCTTGCTCAAGAAAGTGAAAAGTAACGCTTTGTCCTAATGTAGTCGTTAAACGGTGCTCTTTCCAGCGATCAGTAGGCAAAATCTGACACAAAAGCAGGTAATTAGCCTCACAATGCGCCATCATTCCCGCAAGGTCGTGAAATGGTCTTACAATTTTTCGAAAATCATTCGTCATCTAAAAAGGGTACACATCACGACCGCAGAGGTCAATTTTAAACTAAAGGGCACCTCTATTAATCAGACATTTTTACTGCCATTCCTTCAGCAACTTTTGATGATGCAGGGCAAGCCACTGCAGACAAATGATGGTTGCCGCGTTGTCCACACGACTTTTACACTGTGCTGCTCCCTGTTCAGCGGCGACATAGTTAAACAAATTCTCCGATAAGGCTGCCCTGTCCAGGACTTTGACACGGATATCTTCGTTTTCATTATCCAGGCCATGTATGCCCCCTGCCTTGCTGGAATCAACCTCACCAATAAATAACCAGACACGCTCAGTGGTACCACCAGGTGATGACAGGTAACTCCCCAGAGATTTCAGTCGTTTCACTTCAACACCCGCTTCTTCCCTGGCTTCGCGTACAGCAACATCTTGCGGAGTCTCATTTTGTTCGACCATGCCGGCAACCAGTTCAATCAACCAGGGGGATAGTGGGTGCTTTAGTGCACCAACTCGAAACTGTTCAATCATCACCAGGCTGTCCTTCAGGGGATCCCAGAGCAAAACACAGGCGGAATTTCCTCGTTCAAAGATTTCACGTTCAAAACACGCCGATTCACCACCAGCAAACAGGGCATGCCTGATACGATAACGATCAATGGTAAAAAACCCCTGAAATACCGGTTGCTTATCAACAATAGTGACATCATCACAGTTAAAATAGTGCTTCATTTCATGTTCTCCAGGGCCGATGTCAATCAACAAAACACTCTGTTACACTTGAAACTTGTGTTAAAAGCCCACAGTTACTAACCTTGTGTCTCTGAGTTTGTATTGTCGTTAATTAATACTCGGCAAATATGAAAGTTGATATGGATTTTCTAGATAATTTGTTAAATTCAGCGTAGATTAAACCAAGTTCTGGTCAAAATAACAATTTATGAAATAGAAAAGGGTTATATTAATTGGTGAATTTACCTTTCTATTCTTTAACTAACTGATTTTATTGTTATTAATGCAATAGATAAATATCAGGCACAATTTTTGCCTGCTAATAGAACTTTTTAATTAATTTTTACTTTTTACAGGTAAAATGATAATATTAGCACAATCTAATATATGAGGTTACATTATAATGAGTACTGGTTTAAATGTTAATACATTTACTAAAGGATTTGCGGCACTTGCAATCTCACTAAGTATTGGTTTGCCCTCTGCTGTCAATGCAGAAAATCTACTCGACATTTACCGTCAGGCAGTCACCAATGATCCCACAATTCTGGCAGCTGAAGCATCAACCCGCGCAGGTCAGGAAGGTATTTCTCAAGCCCGCTCTGCACTGTTACCGCAACTGACTGCACGTTACAATTATGGTAATAATCGCAATGTTGATGATCCTGGCACCCGAACTTTCGGAGCCGTAACAATACCAACAGGTAGTACTACCGACACAGATAGCAGTAGCTGGACCTTAAACCTGAATCAACAAATTTATCATCATGATAGCTGGATAGGCATGTCCCAGGCAAAAAAACGTGCCGAACAATCTCGGCTCTCTTTTGAAGCTGAAAAACA
>DRNA01000322.1 GCA_011322365.1 Aeromonadales bacterium
AAAGTGGAGAGCGTTTGAGACAATGGTTGGGTGTTACCGAAGAACAATTTTATGATGAACACAAAATTGCCATGATGCCCATGTCTTTCTGCTATCCAGGCAAAGGAGCAACGGGCGATCTTGCTCCCATTTCAGTCTGCGCTCCCCAATGGCACCAGGATATTTTAAATACTTTATCCTCTGTAGAATTAACGCTTTTAATTGGAACCTATGCACAAAATTATTATCTGCCAGAGTCTCGTTCGATCTCATTAACCGAACGAGTCAGAAACTGGAAAAGCTATTGGCCCGATTATTTACCCCTGCCCCACCCCAGCCCGAGAAATAATATCTGGTTGAGCAAAAATCGTTGGTTCGAAGAACAGGTGGTCAGAGAATTACAACAACGAATACAGTGTTTCTTTTAAACCAGGCAACACCTCAACCCACCCCCTGTAAAAAATCTTCCATAAACCAGGCAGAAAAACTATGTCTACCATCTACTCCAGATTTTGTGTAAATAGATGAAGCCTGTTGTCGGACAGTTTTTTCGTGTGTAGCTCGTAACATGGCAATTTCTTTAAATGAATAGCCCTTCAATAACAACCAGGCTACTTCCTGTTCACTCTTGCTCAGAGCCCATAAGGAAAATTGCTCCTTAACAGCTTGAGAGTATCTCTCTCTTGCCTGTTTCATCTGTAACGTCATATTCTCAATTTCATTTTCTTTTTGAGAAATCTGCTGTACCAACCGCTTTAAATGCCTGGTTTTTGTTCTCATATCAAAAATGAGATAAAGCGCACCACTAAAAGATAATAAAATGATAATCACTTCTTCCATAATATGTTCAGAGGGTACTTTAAGTTGTACATCATTAAATACATCTACAAGATTCATAGCCATAATAATGCCAAAAATACCTATAATGATTTTATTTTTATTCATCGATATGTCCCTGCAAATACTTCAATTATATAGCCTTCATAGGTAGGTACTTAAGGAAAAATAGCCTGTCATCTCGACCGTAGTGGAGAGATCTTGAGACTTTAAGATCCCTCCACAAGGTCGGGATGACAGATCTCAGTGATCATAGAGCATATATCTGGATTAAGTGCCGAGGCATATTCAACTATACCCATAAATTAAAGGCCCACTAAACATCTGCATAGCGTTCAGATTGACCTAGCCAGCGTTTAATTAATGCCTGACTCGCCGTTGAATCTTCCGCTATTATTTTGTTTGCCCAACGGTTAACCGATGGAATCATCTGTTGATGTAATAACAGATCGGCAATACGAAATTCAGCTATTCCTGTCTGTTTGGTACCCAGCACTTCACCTGGACCTCGAATTTCCAAATCTTTTTCTGCTATCTTAAAACCATCGGTAGTTTCTCTCATTATACTGAGTCTTTCTTTACTATTTTTAGACAAAGGCGTGTGATACAACAAAACGCAATGACTTACGGTTTCCCCCCGTCCAACACGCCCACGTAATTGATGTAACTGTGACAAACCCAACCGCTCGGGGTTCTCAATAATCATTAAACTGGCATTGGGGACATCAACACCGACTTCAATCACCGTAGTCGCCACGAGCAAGTCAATTTCAGCAGATTTAAATTGCTGCATGATGCTGTCTTTTTCTTCAGGCTTTAAACGCCCATGGATCAGACCTACCTGAATATCTGGCAATTGATTCTGTAAATACTCTGCTGTCACCTCAGCCGCCTGACATTGTAGTACTTCCGATTCCTCAATCAAGGTACAAACCCAATAGGCCTGCCGACCATTGCTACAGGCTTCTTTTACACGAGCAATCACTTCATCACGTCGAGCATCAGAAACAACTGCGGTTTTTACTGGTGTCCTGCCAGGTGGTAATTCATCAATAACAGAGGTATCCAGATCGGCATAAGCTGTCATTGAAAGAGTCCGCGGAATGGGGGTTGCTGTCATAATCAGCTGATGAGGCACCCAGTTTTCGCCACCACCCTTTTCCCTTAATGCCAGTCGTTGATGAACGCCAAAACGATGCTGCTCGTCAACAATCACCAGCCCCAATTGTTTAAAAATTACTGATTTTTGAAACAATGCATGCGTACCAACAACCATCAGTGCATCACCGTTGGCAATGGCTTTCTCTGTAGCATTGCGTTGTTTACTTTTCAGCTTACCAGAAAGCCATGCCACTGGGATAGCAAAAGGTTTTAACCATTGATTAAAACTTAACGCATGCTGTTCTGCGAGTATTTCTGTTGGTGCCATCAAGGCCACCTGATAACCGGCAGCAATTGCCTGTATAGCTGCAAATGCAGCTACGAGGGTTTTTCCTGAACCAACATCTCCCTGAACTAAACGCAACATGGGTTTTAACTGGTTCATGTCCGTTACAATTTCATTGATAACCCGTAACTGTGCACTGGTTAAATCAAAAGGTAATGCCTGTTTCAATTGCCCGGATAATTTATTTTCAGGATCAAGTTTTATAGATTTATTTTTCTGAATTTTTTTTCGGATATTTTTTAGACTGAGTTGATGTGCCAGTAGCTCTTCAAAGGCCAACCTTAACTGACATGGACTATTACCTGACTCAAACTGTGCAATGGAAATGTCAGCACCCGGGGCATGAAGCAAATACAGGGCCTGTTGTAAATCAGGGAAATTAAACTCCTTCAACAGAGCTTCTGGCAGCCAGTCTTCTATGGAGTATTTTTTTAACAACAGCAATGCCTGTGACAATAGATTTTGCCAACGTTTTTGATGCATGCCTTCTGTTGTTGGGTATACAGGGGTTAATCTGTCAGGTAATAATGGAGGATTATCACTCTCGAAAATCTGATATTCAGGATGGACAATCTGCAATCCTTTTCGGGTAAGCCGAACTTCACCGAAACATCGCATTTTTTTACCACGGATCATACTGTTTTTCTGAGATGCCGAAAAATGAAAAAAACGACATTCCAGTGTTCGATTTCCTTCACTGATAATACAACTTAAAGTTCGTCGTCTTGCAAAACTGATATCAGCCAGTTCTATAGTACCCTCTACGCTAACTTTCTGCCCATGACGAACCGCCGACAGTGGATAGATACGTGTTCTATCCTCATAACGTAGAGGCAAATGAAACAATAAATCCTGTACTGTTTCAATACCTAATTTTTTTAATCGCAGTTGCAGACTCGCACCCACGCCTTTTAGTTCTGTTACTGTAAGTGTTGAAAGCTTATCCATGCGAGATTTTATTCCTTTTAAATAACAGATTGGGCATTAGTTAAATTCGTTTACAGGACAGACTTCCATGCCTCTGATCTGCAGACTTCTAATGGCTTGTGCCAATAAGTCGATAGCTTTTTTACGACCAAAACGTTTTCGATAGACCAGAGATACTCGACGTCTGGGTACCGGCTCTTTAAATGGTCGAGTCGCTAATAATCCTTTTTGTAGATGATCGTCGGACACGGCACTGGCTGGTAAAATGGTTACACCTAAACCGGAAACTACCATCTGCCGTAATGTTTCCAGCGAACTACCCTGAATCATACTCTCTGATTCCGTATCCATCGACTGCTGGCATTCAGGGCAGAGGGTGAGGATCTGATCACGAAAACAATGTCCTGGCCCTAACAACATTAAGTTTTCTTTTGCCAGTTCAATGAGTTTTAATTCTTTTTTCTTAAGTAAGTTATGCTTTTCAGGCAGAAGTGCGACGAATGGCTCATCATAAAGATCAATAATTTCACATTCCGGCTCGGTAAAAGGTAATGAAATGATAATCGCATCCAGTTGCCCCTGTCTGAGTTTTACTCGAAGATTCGCCGTGTAATCTTCGTCCAGTTGTAATGGCATATCTTTTGCCATGGCCTTAACCTCTGGAACCAGTGAAGGCAGTAAATAAGGAGCAATGGTGAAAATAGTACCTAATTTTAAAGTACCGGACAGAGGGTCCTGTTCGTTTTTAGCAAAGGATTTTAATGCTTCTGCATCATCAAGTAATTGTTGTGCTCTGGCAACTATTGCACGACCTTTTTCAGTAGTGCTAACGTTGCTTCTACCCCGTTCAAAAATAGAAATACCAAGCTCTTCTTCCAGTTTTCGAATGGCAACCGACAAAGTAGGTTGACTAACAAAACAACGTTCAGCGGCATGACCGAAATGTTTTTCTCTTGCAACAGCAACAATGTATTTTAATTCAGTTAAAGTCATTTTTAATACTCACTGATTTCACTTAAAAGCACCTTGATTAAACTTAGCATAAAGTAGAATGTTTCCATACTGATTTTTTGCACATTCTATACCCAAAATCATTCAAGAAGGAATCTGTATACCCGCTCTACTTGAATTTTTTGTCAGAATGACAAGCTGTTTTCCTCGAAGCTCAAAACTCGATTCTTGCTACAACATTGGCTTTTGATATATGCCACCGGTTAAAGGCCTGCCGTCACTTAACTGCCTCTGTTGCTGTTTCAGAATCTTCCAGTTCGGGAAATAAGAATTCAATTCATCTTTTTCCAGCATAAAACTGCGTCGACGGGGTTTACCAAATTTTTCGGCTCCAATTGAAAAGGTTTCGCCAATAAACAGTGCGCCAGGTTTTAACCAACCTTGTATCGTCTTAAATAGAGGCCTGTGTAAAAAACGAAACGTCATGATTAGATCAAAACTTGATTGCTCAAACAACTTATCATTAGTTGTTATATCTTCACAGATAACTTTAAGATTATTTTGCTCAGATAACTGAAACTCTGCAAATTGCTGGCAGCGCCTGCAAACATCGGACAGGTGATCAACCGCAGTTACCTGCCAACCTTTTTTTGCCAGATAAATAGCTTCTCTCCCGGAGCCACAGGCAATATCTAACACATTAATAGTTCTGTTTACCGGTAAAAACTTCTCAATCAGATTGATATTGTTTCTAAGAAATAAATTGGGTTGCCATAATTGATCGGATGAGATGCCTTCTGCCCAAAGCTTTTTTAAAGAAGGTGTGTTTTTCAATGTTGTCCAGAAATTCGGAAAATTAACATCTATGCTCCTGATAACCTCATAGCCTCTTTCCGATAGAAATTCCCAACAATCAACCAACTCCGAACTGGAGCCTAGCAATAGTAGCGACCTGCTTTTTACAGGTAGCTCAGCCACTCTTAAGCTGATCTCCTCAAATGGAATATTAACCGAATTTTTTATATGATTTAACTGAAATTCTTCAGGTGTTCTGCAATCGAGAATAGCCGCATCATTGCCTGCAACAAATTGAACCAGCCAGGCCAGATTTTTATCCATTTCATTATCGGGTCCTGATTCAGAAAAGGTATCAGACATGGAATAAATCCAAAGTTACGATAAATCTATTATCGCTTCAATTTCTATCAATGCATCTTTAGGTAACTGAGCAACGCCAACAGCAGCTCTGGCCGGGTAAGGTTGATCAAAAAAACGCTCCATAACGCGATTAACCGTAACAAAATTACTTAAATCAGTCATAGAAATATTTACTTTCACGCTTTTATCCAACGAGCTACCAGCCGCTTCGCAAACTGCTTTCAGGTTAGTAAAACACTGAATCGCCTGCGCCTCAAATTCATCTGATACCATTTCCATAGTTTCGGGAACCAACGGGATCTGGCCACTGATAAACAATAAATTTCCAGCCTGAACTGCCTGAGAATAAATACCGATTGCAGCTGGTGCGTTATCTGTCTGGATGGTCTTTTTAGTCATTATTTTTTGCTCTCATATTCGGAGTATCTTTCAATTTTACTCACTGATTTATTTAAACGAAGTCGTTTAATAATTCGAGCCAGATGAATACGGTTCTGTACCGCCACTTTAAATGTCAGGGTATTGGTAAAGCCGTCATCCCGCCCCACGTGTACATCAATAATATTGCCTTCACATTGTGAAATTAATTGTGTTAGTGAAGCCAGAACACCTCGCCCATTAAACACCACCACCCGCAAATTAACCGGGAATTCACCCTGTACATTTTCTTCCCAACTCACCGGTAAATAACGTTCATCATCAGGTTGAATACCTTGCACTACCGCACAGGGTTCACGGTGGATTCTGATCCCACGACCAGGCCGGGCTTCACCCACAATAGGATCACCTGGGATTGGGGTACAACATTCGGCAAACTCAATGAGCATGCCTTCGGTACCTTTAATGGATAACGGCCGTCTGCGGCGTTCTTCGTTGCCGCTTTCCATATTGGCCGGATCGAGTCGATGAGCAACAACTTTGGCAGAAACCGAACCCAGACCAATATCCATATAAACTGCATCTAAATTTTTATATTTATTATCAGCCAGTAAAACCGCTTTTTCTTCTTCAGAAAAATCTTCAACATTTTTATCGCCCAGGGCTTTGTTCAGTAACTGAATGCCTAATTTTACCGCCTCTTCGGCACGCATGGTTCTGAGAAAATGACGAATATTGGCTCGAGCTTTACCTGTGGTAACAAAACCCACCCAGGATGGATTCGGCCTGGCACCCGGAGCGGTAACGACTTCAACTGTCTGGCCATTAACCAGTGGCGTGCTTAAAGCAGATAAACGACCATCAATTTTACAGGCAATACAGCTGTTGCCCACATCGGTATGAATGGCATAGGCAAAATCCACCGGGGTTGCACCAGCGGGTAATTCAATAATATTTCCCTGAGGAGTAAACACATAAACTTCATCAGGAAACAGATCAATTTTAACGTGTTCAATAAAATCCAGTGAGTCACCTGCGCTTTCCTGATAATCCAGCAGATTTTTCATCCATTCACGGGCTCTAACTTCTGCCGGATTAACTTCGCTGCCGGTTTTATAAAGCCAGTGTGCAGCCACACCACTTTCCGCCATATGATCCATTTCTTCGGTACGAATCTGCACTTCAATATGTAAACCCTGTGGTGATCGCAATGTAGTATGTAATGATTGATAGCCATTGGCTTTTTGAATGGCTATATAATCTTTAAAACGATCAGGGACTGGTTTAAATAGATTGTGTACCTGCCCCAAAACACGATAACAACTATCAACATTTTTGGTAATTACTCTAAAACCATAGATATCCATAATATCTTCAAAATTGGCCTTTTTCTTTTTCATTTTTTTGTAAATAGAGTAAAGAGATTTTTGACGGGCCTGAACCTGAACTTTTAATTTGGCGCTGGCCATGCGCTTTTTGATTTCCGTTAAAATGGTTTCGATTATTTCTTTACGAGAGCCCCGGGCATTTTCGACTATGGTTTTTAAAATTCTAAATCGGGTGGGATACAGGGCTTTAAATCCCAGTTGTTCATATTCTTCACGGATGGTATAGATACCCAGACGATTGGCTATGGGGGCATAAATTTCCAGGGTTTCAGTGGCAACGCGGCGACGCTTTTCAGGTTTTAACGGCCCCAATGTGCGCATATTGTGCAATCTGTCGGCCAGTTTAATGATAATTACGCGAATATCCTTTACCATCGCCATCATCATTTTACGAAAATTCTCCGCCTGCGCTTCTGCTCGGGTAGAAAATTTAATCTGTGTCAGTTTACTTACGCCTTCAACCAGTTCAGCCACTTCTTCACCAAATTCTTCGGCTATCTGTTCTCGGGAACAGGCGGTATCCTCAATCACATCATGCAATATGGCCGCCATAATGGTTTGAGCGTCCAAACGCATATCGGCCAGGATATGGGCAACGGCAACGGGATGGGTAATATAGGGATCGCCCGAGGATCGTGTTTGCCCTTCGTGGGCACCTCGGGCGAGCAGATAGGCTTTTTCTACAAGTTTAAGCTGTTTACGATTAAGATATTTACTTAATTTATCCTTTAACGGTTGAAAAATATACACCGTCAGGCTCTCTGAAACTATTCGCTTTCGAGCGACGCAATTTCAGCAGCTACCGCCGCCATCTCTTCTTCTTCAGCGGTGACTTCATGCGCTTTCATAATATCATCAGAAATCAAACCTTCTTCGATTTCTCTGAGGGCAACCACAGTAGGTTTATCGTTATCCCAATCAACCAGAGGTTCTTTACCTTCCAGTGACAACTGACGCGCGCGTTTAGCAGCGGTTAAAACTAAATCAAAACGATTACCAACTTTTTCTACGGCATCTTCAACGGTTACTCGAGCCATAATATTCTCCTGAAATGTATAATTACACTGAAGCTATTAAATCCAGTGCGCAATTACCCACATTTTACCTAATTTAAGCCCTCTGGGTAAACCTGCAATTTCGCTAATATGCATCATAATCAGCTATTTTGAGTTAAATCATAGCCAGGTTAGAATAAATTTGTTCATTTCCAGCTAAAAAGCATTAGAATAATAGAGATATGAACCCTAAAAAACCAACATCACAATCTGGTGAAAATTGTCAAGACGATGAAAGTACGCTGTTTTTAAAAGAACTGGCGGATGTCGCTCCTTTGCCAGATAATACTCATGTGGATTTAACGGCCAAACCAAAGTCGGGGGATAAATACAAAATTCGACAACAGCTCGCCAGTAGCTTCAACCATAAACCTGATGATAACCCGCTAACAGAAAGTGAAGTGAAAATGCTGCAACCCCTCAGTTGGCTGGAATACAAAAACCCCGGTGTGCAGCAAGGCGTTTATCGTAAGTTACGATTGGGTAAATATCCCATAGAACATACCCTGGATCTGCATCGAAAAACCATTAAGGAGTCACGAAAACTGGTTTGGGATTTTATCAACTACTGCATGAAAAAAAGTTATCGGACCGTGCTCATTACCCACGGAAAAGGTGAGCAAAGTCAACCGCCGGCCAAGGTAAAAAGTTATGTGGCTCATTGGCTTACCCAGATCCCCGAAGTTTTAGCCTACCATACCGCCCAGAGGCAACATGGCAGTTATGGTGCAGTTTACATATTATTGAAAAAAAGTGAGCAACAAAAACAACAAACACGAGAAAAGCTAAGAAGGTAGAATATGGATCAGGAATTACAAAAACAATTAAAGCAACAATTTGCTGAACGCGTAAATTTTTCACCTTCTGATTGTGAACACCATGGCCGAGATCCGGCACACGACAAATCCCTGCCACCCGATGCTGTGGTATATCCGCTTTCAACTGAAGAAGTCTGCCAGATCGTCAAGCTGTGCGCGAAAAGTAAAACCCCCATAATACCCTATGGCGTGGGCTCATCCCTTGAGAGGCAGGTAGCTGCACCACAGGGCGGTGTCTGTGTCGATTTTTCCAGAATGGATAGTATTGTCGAGATAAACACTGAAGATATGGATGCCACGGTTCAGGCAGGTGTTACCCGCGAATCTCTGAACCACTATTTGCGAGACAGTGGCTTATTTTTCCCCATTGATCCTGGTGCCAATGCCACTCTGGGTGGCATGGCTTCCACCCGTGCCTCCGGTACTAACGCAGTTCGATATGGCACTATGCGCACCAATGTCATGGCACTAACCATAGTCACTCCACAGGGAGATATCATAAAGACCGGTGGGCGCGCAAAAAAGTCTTCTGCCGGCTATGATCTCACCGCTTTGTATGTTGGCTCTGAAGGCACATTAGGGTTGATTACCGAAGTCACCATCAAACTACATCCTCAACCTGAAAAAATCGCTGCTGCAGTGGTGTCATTTCCCACTTTGAAAAATGCTGTCACTACGGTAATTGAACTATTGCAATGCGCCATTCCCATAGCGCGTGTAGAATTACTGGACGAGGTACAGATGAAAGCTATCCGCCTCCATTCCAATATCGACTACCCGGAATTACCCACACTGTTTCTGGAATTTCATGGTTCACCACTATCAATAAAAGAGCAGATAGAAACCGTAGAAGCCATCGCCGCTGAAAACAACGGCGGTGAATTTAACTGGGCTGAAAGACCCGAAGATCGAAGCAAATTATGGGAAGCCAGACACGAAGCCTTTTATGCCAATCGAAGTTTACAACCGGGAGATAATATCCTTACCACTGACGTCTGTGTGCCCATATCCAGCCTGCCTCAATGTATTCTGGAAACCCGCGCCGATCTGGACAGCATTGGCCTGGTTGCACCCATCATCGGACACGTAGGCGATGGCAATTTTCACGTCATGCTACTCTACTCCGATGCCCAAACCGACATCGCCATGGCCGCACACAAACGCCTGGTAGAACGTGCCCTTAAACTAAAAGGCACCTGTACCGGCGAACACGGCATCGGCATGGGTAAAAAAGAATTTCTGATTAGCGAACACGGAAATGCAGTCGCACAAATGAAAAAAATAAAACAGGCCTTTGATCCGGATAATCTGATGAATCCGGGGAAGATCTTTTTGTGAAAACATGACAGTTTCAACAGAAATAAACCATCAATTAAAAGTTTATATTCATAGTTTAACCGGAGGTAACCGGGATAGTAGAGATGAAGCCTACGTTTCTCTTTATCGCCATGGAAAATCGGCAATACCGGCACTCAAAGCAATGCTTTTATCAAATAATTTTACAGGGATTAATCCTGGTTTGGAGATATCAATATTGTCAGGATTGTTAACTCTGTTAAACGATATCGATGAAACTGAAGCTAACCATGTTGGTCAAATACTCAAAAACCATGGCTGTAGTCAAACTATAAAAACAAGAATTACGTCCATTCTTAGATTTTCAATAACAAATTATAGTATTTACTCTGTCAATGGTATTAAGATATTAATGCAAAATTCTTTAAAAAATCAAAAGTCTATCATGCAAAAAGTTAGAAAGTGGTTATCACATATTGAAGAAAAACATCTTGAAGGTATTGAACGAATTTATATTACTTCTGAATCAAATAATGACTATAGAGGTACTTATCAACCCGTTTATAATAATATTACTGTCGAATGGGATAATGACTTATCTTTTTTTAATCCCTTTTCTTTTTTTCTTACAATGAGAATAGAACACACACTGTACCATGAGATTGGCCATCATAGTTTAAGGCATAATGCTGGCCAGAATGAAATACAGGAAAATGAAGCTAACCAATTTGCAAAGAACCTGATAGGTAAATCTCATCCTATAATGACAAAAATAGTTAAACTGATTAAAGACGTATTCCGAAGAAATTAGAACTCTAACTCTTTAAAATAGTAAGTTTTTTATGTCATCCCGACCTTGTGGAGGGATCTTGAATCTTTAAGATCCCTCCACAAGGTCGGGATGACAAGTATCCAACTAATAATGCTTAAATCTGCTAGATATTCTTTTTCAACCATTCAATTAATGGCTTAATTAGCACCGCCTGTTTTAAGGCTCGTTCGCCAAAGTTTTCAGCCATAGTGTCCTCGACGCTAAACCCCGGCATCCCTACATAGAGTCCTGTGTATTTTAACCATTCGGCTCGAGCATGTTCTGCATCGAAGCCTCTGGGAACACGTTTATAGTGCAGGCCACCGACCATCTCAACCCCGGATTTTTTTAGCTTGTCCATTATTTTAACAAATTGTTCACCAGAGGACGGTTGTACGATTGCTTCTCGAAAATTATCCAGTTGGGTTTTAGTCATCCAGTATTGACCACCAAAAACCTGAATGCCCTCAATACCCACATGCACATAAACAGCGGGACTCTGTTTTTTAGAACCTTCACCCGTCCAGAACACAAAACCCAGATTTGTTTTATAAGGTGACTTATCTTTGGAATAACGCACGTCCCGATAAATACGAAACATCGACCCGGAACCATTTCTGGAAGTATCATAACGGATATCCGGAAACCTGGTACTCAACAACTCACCAAAGCCTTCAACAAATCCCAAAGCCGGCTGCATCACCTGCAACTCAAACTTTGGTTTACTTTCAGTAAACCATGGCCGATTATTATTCGTTTTTAGCTTTTTAAGAAATTGGAATGTTTGTTTGGGGAAGTTTGTATTTGCCATTTTTTTAATCTGGATTTTGAGTAATTCAATCAGCATTAACCATTATAAAATATTATTTATAGTATTTATTCTTTATCGGTTCTGTATTACCTTAAAAAATATTAAATATCAACATCAAAAAAATATCTGATAGCTGGAGGTTGAGCCAGCATAGTTCCAAGTGCTTCAATTGCACCTGTTTCAGCTCTCCATTCAAAATATTTTTCATGATGCTGGCGAGAATCCCACTTTTCAATCAATACCAGATTACAAAGATCTTCCTGATTCTCTTTGACCTCAACATGTAAACAGCCTTCAAAACTACGCGTTTCTGGAAGTATATTCTTAAATGTGGCTTTCAGTTCGTCTCTACTCTCTGGTTTGGATTGTAGCTCTAAAAATACCGTGACACTCATGTTGCTCTCCATCGTTGCTGATAAATTTAATGATAACATCCTTTTGATTGTCAAAGTAACTATCTCCAATCTTCAAAAGACATTCTTTCACAATGAATGCCCTTATACGATATTTGGAATATCACATTTGAACATCTTTCTCTTCCAGGCATAAAGATCAAGAGGGTAAGAAGAACTTAACTATCCTGAGTGCTCGGAAGCAATGTTTTTAAACGTCAAATTGAACAACAAACCAGACTCACTTTCATACCTGAGCCTTGGGGAGGGTTTCGCCTGCAATAGTAAAGAATATAACGGAAGCGAAGCAAGTTCATCTGCCCCCCTTGGTTCATACTGTGCAAAACGATGTGGCGCACTGTATAAAAGGGGCAATGTTGAGCTAGTTGTTAGCTGATTTATCTACAAGCTTACCATCAATAAATTTATGGAGAATGCTAGACACAAACGTTTGATATGGCATGCCTTCCATCAATGCCTTTACCTGTAATGAGCGAAGGTCTCTGGAGGTTAGTCGAATATTAATACGAGCATCCTTCTTAAAAGTTGCCTCAGCAGAAGCGACATGGGTCTTGATTTGTTGCTTTTCTGTTTTAGATTTTTTTAATTTTCCTGATTCAAATGCCTCAAGAATTTCTTTTTCATATGCATCTAATTTAGCCATTATCATCACCTACATATTGCTTAGTCGCTTTTCGACTAGGAATAATTGTTTTGAGAAATATTTGGTCTTTATCTTCTAAGTATGGAACCAAATAGGCAT
>DRNA01000323.1 GCA_011322365.1 Aeromonadales bacterium
AAAATTCGTTTTGGTGAGATCAGAAAAAGGCTCTCTGAACTGACCTCTAATTATGAAAAAAATGTACTGGATGCCACCATGGCCTGGAGTCTAAATTTTGATGATAATACTCGTCTGAAAGGTTTGCCGGACTCCGCTTTGGCCCAGGCAAAACAATCGGCTGAAACTGTTAAACAAAAAGGTTATCGCATCACTCTGGAATTTCCCAGTTATTACGCCGTTATCAGTTATGCAGAAGATCGAAAACTGCGGCAGGAAATTTATAGCGCTTTTTGTACGCGAGCTTCGGACCAGGGGCCTGATGCCGGCCAATATGATAACAGCGAATTAATGGTTGAAATTTTATCGCTGCGTCACGAACTGTCTCAACTGTTAGGCTTTGATAATTATGCCGATTTATCACTTGCCACCAAGATGGCTGAAAACGCACAACAGGTTTTTGATTTTTTAAATGATCTGGCCTTACGCTCCAAACCACAGGCCGAAAAAGAGCTTAAGCAACTGACTGAATTTGCCCATAAGCGAGATGGTATCGAAACATTGCAACCCTGGGATATCGCTTATTACTCTGAAAAACTTCGCGAACAACAATTTGATTTTAACGAAGAAGCCTTGCGCCCTTATTTTCCGGAAAATCAGGTCATCAAAGGCATGTTTTCTATCGTTTCAACCCTGTATGACATTTCCTTCAGTGAACGAAACGATGTCCAAAGCTGGCATAAAGATGTGCGCTTTTTTGATATTTTTGATGCTGATAAAAATTTAATTGCCGGTTTTTACCTTGATCTATATGCCCGCCCCCATAAACGAGGTGGTGCCTGGATGGATGACTGCCGCAACCGAGTTAAATTTTCTGATGGCGAAGAAGAAATTGCCATTGCTTATCTAACCTGTAATTTTAATGGCCCTGTAGGTGATACACCCGCATTATTTACCCATGATGAAGTGGTGACATTATTCCACGAGTTTGGGCATGGATTACACCATATGCTCACAGAAATAAACTACGCACAGGTTTCCGGTATTTCCGGTGTGCCCTGGGATGCGGTGGAATTACCTTCACAGTTTAACGAAAATTTCTGCTATCACAAACAAACCCTGAAAATCATCAGTGGTCATTATGAAACCGGAGCCCCTTTACCGGATGATCTGATTGATAAATTACTTGCGGCAAGAAATTTTCAGTCGGCAATGATGATGGTACGACAGCTTGAATTTTCGCTATTTGATTTTCATTTACATCACGATTTTAATCCGGCAGATAAAGTTGATATTCAGCAGACATTAAACAACATTCGGCAGAAAGTAGCTGTAGTGATTCCTCCTGAATTTAATCGGTTCCAACATGCGTTTTCGCACATTTTTTCCGGCGGTTATGCCGCAGGGTACTACAGTTATAAATGGGCCGAAGTACTCTCGGCAGATGCCTTTTCCAAATTTGAAGAAGAGGGCGTATTAAATCCGGAAACCGGTAAATTATTTTTAAAACATATTTTAAGTCAGGGTGGTGCTGATACGCCGATGAATCTGTTTAAAAATTTCCGTGGTAGAGAACCGGATATTTCTGCACTGTTACGACATTCCGGCATTCCTGAAGCTGCCAACCAGAGCTAACTTCATGTGAACCCTATGATTGACACACACAGCATAAGTCTCTGGAGTGATGACCCTGCATTTGAAACTGAAATACAACACTATGCAAAAACACTGGGGATAATGATTTCAGATGCCGCAGAACTCATTGTGGAACGGTTGACTGACAGGTGGCAGTTAAGAGGAAATTTTGAAGGCGCACCGGGTGTTGTTTCTATTGATTTTTGTGATGACAAAACCTTGTGGCGACTTAAAAATCCCGGCACAGGTAAACAACCGCTGGCTTCTGCCATTGGCATTAAAAAAAGCCATCGTCCCACGGTGCTGGATTGTACCGCCGGGCTGGGAAAAGATGCATTTTTATTAGCCACATTAGGGTCACAGGTCTATTTAACAGAACGTCATCCAGTGGTACATTTATTGTTAGAGGATGGACTTACTCGCGCACAACAACATCCGAGTCTGGCCCCCATATTTAAACACAATATGCAGTTGACAGGCGATACTCTGGATGATGCCCGTGCAAAACTGCCAGAAGCCCCCGATGTTATATACATGGACCCCATGTACCCAAAACCTCATCATAAGAAAACGGCTCAGGTGAAAAAAGAAATGCAGTTATTACGTTACCTGGTCGGCCCGGATGATGATGCGGATCAATGGCTACAAAAAGCCCGAAACTGGAGTGAAAAGGTCGTAGTAAAACGCCCCAACTGGGCTGAACCACTGGCCACCGATATTCATAGTTCGGTTAAAGGGAAAAATCATCGTTATGATATTTATCGGGGTGTTAGTGGATAGTATTTTTGAATAAAATGACTGTCTCCCTGAAAATTTATGCCACCATTGAGGGGCATACTTTGGCTATGAAAATGTAACTCTATTGATGAGTCGTATGCCAGGCACAAGATTCCTCGACTACGCTCGGAATGACAAAGATAAAGGGATAACTCCCTTATATGACAAAGATGTTGATACAAGATTTGCTATTATCACTTTCTTTTTTTAAATTGCACAACAATATTTATTGCGGAACCTACTGTAACGACCAATGCGCCAATAATAAACAGTTGTTGTAAGCGCAGTTCACTTAACCAGTGGTTTCCAGAATAAAACACGCCTAAACAAAAACCGATAATGGCAAAACCTGCGCTATAAAAAAACAGTGCAGCCAGAGGTATTTTTGCGAATTTTATTTTCATTTATTCAGCCGCTCCCAGATCAAAACGTTCATTACCACTGTGGAGAATTAAATGCTCAATTCCGTTTACCTGAGTGGGCTTTGCCAATGCTACAGATTCATAAAAAACCGCTCGGGATAATTTCGCCTTCAGGTTTTTTCGTACGGTGATATAGGGCAGGGGATAACCTTTGCTATCGGATTTTATTTCCAGTGGATGATCGCTGTTTAGTGGAATTAATTCATCCACATTAGTTTGCATAACAATCAATGGATATGGATATTTTTTATCTGTGAGTTGTTGCAGGTTAATAATTTTAAAGGGAACATCCTCAACCTGTATTTTTATTTTTTCAGCAGGTGTCACCAGAAAATAGTCATCCCCCTCTTTTTTCAATACGGTTGAAAAAAGTTTCACTAACGGTTTTCGATTAATTTTCGATCCCATATACCACCAGCTGCCATCGTTTTTTATGAGCAGATCCATTTCACCACAATTTTCTGGATGCCATTTTTCAACTGGCGCCTGATTTTGACCATCGAGGATTTTTTGCAGCTGCTTTAAATCCATTTATTTTTCACCCTTTTTGATCCAGTAGCTATAGGGTTTTTGCTCGGTTTCTGCCTGTACTAATTCATGTTCCATAAAAAGACAGAACTTTGGAATGTCTCTTTTTGTTGACGGATCATCTGCGAGGATTTTTAATACCTGACCACATAACATTTTTCTCAGCGTCAGGCGCACCATCATCACCGGCTCGGGACAGCGCAGTCCAATGGCATCTAAAGTGTTATCAAATTCAGGTTTATGATTCATTTTAATTAATTCATAAAAAAGGAGCGAAAATCGCTCCTTTTTTATAGCTGGCGCTTTTTAGCAGAGCTTATACTCTTTCAAAAACGGTTGCAATTCCCTGACCTAAACCAATACACATGGTAGAAATGCCGGTGGTGGCACCCCTGGCTTTCATCAGATGGAGTAATGTGGTTGAAATTCTGGCTCCGGAACATCCCAGGGGATGACCCAAAGCGATAGCGCCACCATTGAGGTTCACTTTTTCATCCATCACATCGAGTAATTTTAACCCACTCAAAACAGCCAGGGACTGTGCGGCAAAGGCTTCATTGAGTTCAAACAGATCAATATCATCAATAGACATACCGGCTCGGGCCAATACTTTATGTACAGCGGGTACAGGGCCATAGCCCATGATAGAAGGATCACAACCCGATACTGCCATAGCTTTCACTTTTGCCATGGGTTCAAAACCAAGTGCTTCCGCTTTTTCAGCTGACATCACCAGCATGGCCGATGCACCGTCAGAAAGAGCGGATGACGTCCCTGCGGTTACGGTACCGTTAACCGGATCAAAAACCGGGCGCAATTTTTTCATATCTTCCATATTGGCATGGTGGCGGATGGTTTCGTCAATTTCACATAACTGAATTGCACCATCCTGTGCATGACCTTCAATAGCCACAATTTCATCTTTAAACGCACCAGACTCTGTTGCAGCCCAGGCTTTATGGTGGGAAGCCAGGCCAAAGGTATCCTGTGCTTCACGGGATATATGATGCATACGCGCCAGCATTTCTGCGGTCAGCCCCATATTGCCACTGGCCTTGGCGGTATGCAGGCTGATTGCCGGGCTGAAATCTACACCGTGGTTCATTGGTACATGTCCCATGTGTTCCACGCCACCGATAATAAAAACGTCGCCATTGTTGGTCATAATGGCCTGAGCCGCTGAATGTAATGCCTGCATGGATGAACCACATAAGCGATTAATGGTTTGTGCGGCCACTTTATGCGGCAGGCGCGTTTGCAAAGCCGCATTTCGAGCAATATTAAAACCCTGCTCTAATGTTTGCTGCACACAACCCCAGATCACATCTTCGACCTCTGCCGGATCAAGTTCTGGATTTCTATCCAATAAACCTTCAATAAGTTTAGCGGACATATCATCGGCGCGAACGTGACGGAACATGCCCTGTTTTGATCGACCCATGGCGGTTCTAACTGCATCTACTACGACAACCTCTTTCATTCGGGTTATCCTCCAATAATTTATCTGTTAATTAATTTTGTGGGTAAAAGCTTTCGCCGTTTTCGGCCATTTTACGTAAACCTTCCGTTGGCTCGTAAGCTTTACCCAGATGTTTGTAACTGTCTGCAATTTTGACCAGTTTATCGATACCCATAGTATCAGCATATTTTAATGCTCCACCTCGGAAAGGAGGGAATCCTAAACCATAGACCAGACCCATATCGGCTTCTGCGGCGGTGGCAATAATCTTTTCTTCCAGACAACGTACCGTTTCTAAAATCATGGGCAACATCATACGGTTGATAATATCCTGCTTTTCAAATTCTTTGCTATCGGCACACACGGGTTGAATCAATTCAAATACTTTTTCATCAACCAGTTTCTTCGGTCGTCCTTTTTTATCTTCCTCATATTTATAAAAGCCCGATCCGGTCTTCTGACCATAGCGTTTAGCTTCATACATCACATCAATGGCAGTTTTAAAATCACTGGACATTCTATCGGGGTAGCCTTCTGCCATAACTTCATTGGCGTGATGCCCGGTATCCATACCCACCACATCCAGCAGATAGGCAGGCCCCATAGGCCAGCCAAAACCTTCCATGACTTTATCAATTACGCGGAAATCTGCGCCATCGCGTAACAGCATAGAAAAGCCGTTAAAATAGGGGAACAGTACGCGATTGACGAAAAAACCCGGGCAGTCATTGACGACAATGGGTGATTTACCCATAGCACTGGCATAAGCAACAACCGTAGCAGTGGTTTCTTCCGAGGTTTTATCACCACGAATGACTTCTACCAATGGCATGCGGTGAACCGGATTGAAAAAGTGCATGCCACAAAACTGTTCCGGACGTTTCAGATGACGCGAGAGTAAGTTTATGGAAATAGTGGAGGTATTAGAGCATAAAATGGCGTCTTTTTTGATAACCGCTTCGGTTTCCTGCAACACGGTATCTTTAACTTTAGGATTTTCTACCACCGCTTCAATAACCACATCGGCTTCTTCAACATCGGCATAATGAAGTGTTGGCGTAATGGCAGCCAGCACTTTGGCCATTTGCATGGGAGTAATCTTACCGCGGGAAACCTGCTTGTTTAATAATTTGCTGGCTTCATTTAAGCCCAGATCAAGTGCGGCCTGATTAATATCTTTCATCACCACCGGCGTACCCTTGCTGGCCGATTGAAAGCAAATACCACCACCCATGATACCGGCACCTAATACTGCAGCCCGATCAATTTTGCTGGCCTTTTTAGTGGCAATTTTAGCATTTCTTTTCAATAGCTGATCATTGAGGAATAACTGGATCAGCGATTGTGATGCGGAGGTTTTGGCTAACTTAATAAAAGCTTCCGCTTCAACAGCCAGCGCTTCATCGCGCTCCATCCCGGCGGCTTTTTCAATCACATCAACTGCAGCAATGGGTGCCGGGTAATGTTTTCCCGCTTTACCAAAAATAAATGCTTTAGCTGTAGAAAAGGCCATGGTGGCATCAATTTGATTTAATAATAATGGGCCTTTTTTCTGCTGACGGCGTTTTTGCCAGTTAATTTTTCCCTCAATAGCTTTTGAGATCATTTCCAGAGCCACTGCCGATAAATTCTCTGGCGTGGTTTCAGCATCAATGGCACCAATTTTTAAAGCCGCTGAAGGTTTAGACGGTGCGCCTCCGGCAATCCATTCAATGGCATTATCTGCGCCCATGACTCTGGGCAGCCGTGTAGTACCACCAAAGCCGGGAATTAAACCCAGTTTTGTTTCAGGAACACCCAGGCTGGCATGATGACTGGCGACTCTCAAGTCACAACTGAGGCACATTTCCATACCTCCACCAAAGGCAATGCCATTAATAGCTGCAATGGTTGGTACCGGTAAATCTTCAAAATCACAGAAGATATCATTGGCCTGTTTTATCCAGCTTCTGAGTTCATCCTCAGGTGCAGCAAACATGGCCACAAATTCGGTAATGTCTGCACCGACAATAAAAACATCTTTTCCACTGCTAACGATAACGCCTTTTAAATCCTGCTGATTTTGTAGTGCATCAACAATATCTCGGAATTCATTGATAGTGGTGCGATCAAATTTATTTATCGAACCATTTTTGGCGTCAAAACGCATCTCTGCGATGCCGGGCTCTACCCAGTCACAGCTGATGGATTCACCTTGGTAGATCATTATTTATCTCCATTTTGGCTTTGAAAGACCCCAAATTAGATGTTACATGACAGCTAAAAAAGGGCGCGGGTGCACTATAGTACTCTTGCGATTATGTTCTGACAACCGTGAATAACAACCACTTCAGTAGCTTCTTTGACGCTGATCAATAATAGCTATCATACTCTGTAAGCCCTTGGTTTATAAAAGGTCTATTCAGAAATTTCTAAGTTATTGACTTTGCAGAAGTTCTGGACAGACCAGTGACTCGTATAGACAAATTTTATCCGGCACGCAGCTGGAAACGCATGATATACTAGCTATAAATATTATGAAAAGAGTATGTTTTTATGGGCAATCTGCAGAGTTTATTTTCAGATCACATCAAGCAATTATGCCGTCGATTTGATAAAACACTTACTCAGGAAGGGGTGGCTGCTTTAATACTTCCCTCCGGTGAGCCAAAAGCACAATTTCTGGATGATATGGATTACCCTTTTGTGGTCAACCCTCAGTTTAAACTATGGGCCCCCATCACCGATACCCCGCATTGCTGGGTGGTTTATCGTCAGGGTGAAAAACCCCAACTAATTTTCCATGAAGCAAAAGATTTCTGGCACAAAACTTCACGCCTGCGTGATGACTTCTGGACCGATTACTTTGATATTCAGATAATTCATCAACCCGAAGAGGCCTTTGGTTATTTACCGGATAATGCCGCCGATGTTGCCATGATTGGCGAGTGGCATCCCCGGTATCAGGGACGCCTTGATCAACTTCGCCTGAATCCGGAAGGCTTGATTCACCGGCTTGATTTTGCCCGCACCCAAAAAACTGCCTACGAAATAAGCTGTTTGCAAAGTGCCAATTTCATTGCTGCAAAGGGCCATCTTGCTGCAGAGGCGGCTTTTAGATCAGGAAAATCAGAACTGGCAATCCATCTGGACTACCTGTGTGCTACCGCACAGATGGAGCATGAGGTCCCCTACGGTAATATTATCGCCCTGAATGAAAATGCTGCCACTTTGCATTATCAACATTGCCAGCCCGAACCGCCTTCCAGCCTGCGCAGTTTTCTTATTGATGCCGGTGCCAGTTGCCGTGGTTATGCAGCAGACATCACGCGTACCTATGCTAAAGAAGCGGATCGCTTTGCTGAAATGCTGCTGGCCTTTGATGATTTACAGCAGGCATTGGTTGTGCAGCTTAAACCCGGTCTGGATTATGTTGCTCTACACCAGCAAACCCATGAAAAAATTGCCCACTGGATGGCAGATTTTAATTTACTTACTACCAGTGCTGAAACTGCCTTCGAGCAGGGCGTTACCCGCACATTCCTACCTCATGGTCTCGGTCACTATTTAGGACTGCAGGTGCACGATGTAGCCGGGAAACAGGCCAACGCTGATGGCGATATGATTGCACAACCCGAAAATTATCCTTTTTTGCGCATGTTGAAGGTACTAGATGTGGGCAATGTGGTCACCATTGAACCGGGTTTTTATCTGATCCCTGCATTAATGGCAGAGCTGAAAAATACGCCGGCTGCCAACGCCGTTAACTGGCCCCAAATTGAAAAGTTGATCCCTTATGGTGGAATTCGTATCGAAGACGATGTGGTTATCACTGCAGATGGATATATGAATCTGACGCGTCAGGCTTTTAGTCAATTAAGCTGATTGCCCTGAATGTCACCCTCAAAATATCCAATACCTGCCGCACAAAACACTGTTGAACTGGAGATAAAACGCTCCCGCTTTATCTGTCGAGTTCAACATACTCCTTCTGCAGAAAGTGCGAAAACTTTTATTGCTGAAATCAAACAACAATTTCCCGAGGCAAGCCACAACTGCTGGGCCTATCAGGCTGGCCCTCCGGGAGATAGCCGCCTTATCGGTTGCAGTGATGATGGTGAACCTCATGGCACAGCGGCTAA
>DRNA01000324.1 GCA_011322365.1 Aeromonadales bacterium
ATTCTGAGTCTTGGAGACGTAAAAGATGAAATCAATCAGTTGCTGACAAAAGATTACAATGATTGGCTTGATGCTCTTTGTAAACTGGGTAAAGATGCAGGAATAAGTAGTAAAGAAGCACAAACAAGGGCAGAGCATTTTTTAATTTCGGTGCAAGGAGCTTTGGTCATCCAGCGCTTAACAAAAAATGTTCAAACCTTTCAAAATGTGTTGGAATATGAGAGAACACAGTTTTTCAGAAGCATTATGGAGAAGCCTGATCAATAAACATTGAATTTTATGCTCATATTAATACCAGATTGTCATTATGTTTCTGCTGGCATAAAGGCGACGAATTTTAATGGATAAAAAAATAAATTTTTTAAAACGTTATTGCTTCACTCGGGGTGTATTTTGACTATTTTTAAAACTAAACGGTTACAGTTACGGGAAGCCTCAATACAAGATGCGCCATTTATTATGAAATTGGTCAGTGAACCTGCCTGGCATGAAAATATTTCTACAAATTCAATTAATACGCTGGAGAAAGCAAGTGAATACATTGAGCAGAAAATGATGGCGATGTATAAAACATTTGGATTCGGATTATGGATTATTGAAAAATTGGAAGATTCGACGCCGGTTGGAATATGTGGATTATTGCAACGAGAAACATTACCTGGTATTGATATCGGCTATGCCTTATTGGAAAAATATTGGGGTAATGGTTATGCTTTTGAGGCCACTAATGGTTGTCTTGATTATGCCAAAAATAAACTCAATGCTGATAAAGTGCTGGCGATTACAAAAAAGGAAAATTTACGGTCGGTGAATTTACTGGAAAAAACGGGCTTTAAATATGAGTCTGACTTTTCTCATCCTGGAACTACTGAAAAACTGGCCCTTTATTCAACTTGAGAAAAAGCTCAGACAGTCAGGTAGGGCGGTCTTTAGCCGCGATGGGTTTGGTTAAAATGGATTCAATTATCTATCTATTATTATTTCAATTTAAGGTTAATTAAGCTTTCTGCCCCTGTTCTTCGTTCAGGTATCTTACAAATTTATTGTTATGATCAACTAAAATAGCTTTTGCTATCATGGGCTCGGTGGAGAGGGTGAAGGCCATGATAATGACTTCATCGCCTTCATTCATCAGGTGAGCCGCGGCACCGTTAATTTCAATACAACCACTGCCAGCTTTACCTTCGATGATATAAGTATCAATACGATTACCGTTCGTGTTGTTGACGATAAGTACTTTTTCACCGACGTGCATGCCGGTTTTCTCCAGTAACTCACGATCAATAGTCACACTGCCCACATAATTGAGATTGGCAGTAGTTACTGTGGCCTTATGGATTTTGGCTGAGAGGTAATTTCTTAATTGCATGGTGTCGTAACATTAAACGCCGAATGAATCATCATGTGGCGAAGATATTGAGATGGCGAATTATGCAATAAGAGTTGTTAAGAGGTCAACCAGAGCAGTACAAATTAGCCGGTTTTGGCCTGTAAGTAGACTTCGCTTTTTTTGTTTTGCTCTGGATGGTAAAACTCCTCCTGCCATTTTATGATAAGTTCTTCACCGCCATCACGCCAGGGATGAAAACCCTCAGTGAAAAAGTCTTTGTAGGGTTTTCTCAGAGCCCGCCACATGCCGTCTTTACCAAACATCCATTTCATACAATTTTTAAAATCCCTGAAACTTGTCCAGTGTTTTGTGCCAAAAGCCAGTACCAGCATATTACGAAACAGCCTGTAATGAAGTAAACGGGTGGAGATTTTAGTAATTTTTTGCAGGTATTTAACATCACCTTCACATTCCATATAAACATCAAATGCGACTGCTTTGTGCTCGACTTCTTCAACGGCATGCCAGAGTAATAAGTCTTTAAAGGGCTGTTCCATATTATCCAGAAATTCGGGGTGATTAATAATATAACTACCCATAATGGCTGTAACGTGCTCAGCTGCCACGGTAAAAGCCAGGCGAGTTTTATCATCCAGTACTTTCAGGCGTTTATCGATCATTTTTTTAAGCATTTTATCAACTTTGCTGGTGTTGTAGCCCAATCGGTCGAGCTCCTCATTTACCAGCCGATGCTGGTATTGATGATGACCTTCCTGGGCCATAAAACCTTTAATTTGTTCAATTAATTGAGGATTTTTAACCTTGTTGCGGTAATTCCGCACGGAATCAATAAATTCTTTCTCACCGGAAGGAAAGGCGGCTGATAATCCCGCCATAAAAGACGATTTGTAGATATTATCATCATGAAATTTCAGCGCATTCATAGAACCAAAGGGAAAATCCATATGGCGAGCTTTGATTTCGAGGTTTTTATGGAGACTCATAATGGTGTTAAACCTGATTTGTTTTGACCGATAGTTGTAAATATGCGCCAATTTTAGAGAAAACAACAGGTTAAACCGATTCAACTTAATGGTTATTAGAGGTCACTTAAGCTGTTTGCTGATATTTTGTCGATAGGCTGCGGGTGTATCGCCATAATAACTTTTAAAAGATTTGGTAAAACTGGATGCGTCATAAAAGCCCAGTTGCTCAGATATTTTTTCAATGGATATCTGGTTTTGTGTTAAAAGCTGTTTTGCTTCATTCATGCGGCTGGCTAATTTTATATCCTTAAATGTGGTGTTTAATTCACGTAATCGTCTTTGCAAGGTACTGGGTGAAACAAATAGCATTTCGGCCATAGCTTTCAGGCTGATGTCGTTTTTATCAGTATGTTTCAGCTGGTAACGTATTTGTTCAATTAAATTTTGTGGTGATAACTCTTCTAATTTCTGTTCGCAATGTGCCTTTGCAATACGTGCCAATTCTGAGTCGATAGGGGTTATGGCTAGCTTCATCCATTTTGCTGGAATCAGAATCTGGTTGTAGGTTTGATTAAATTGAATATGGATGCCTTCGGCTTTTTGCCAGGGAAAATCAATGGGCTCGGGTGCCTGTTGGTGTATAGTGCAGTGACCTTTTAAATCGTGCGAACTGAGTAGTTGGTTTACAATATGATCAAAACTGATCAGTGTTGAGAGATAGTAAAAACAATCCAGCTCTCGATAGGCGTACTGTAAACGCAATGTACAAAAATCTTTATCCTGGGAGAAGTGGATGCTGTGCATATTAGCCCGGATCTGATAATAACTTTCAGTGAGTTCTGCGACTTCGTTGAGGTTTTTAGCACCCTGTATGGCAACACCCAAAGAGCCGTGGAGGGATAATTGCATTCCTTTACCAAACTCAATCACACTTTCATAAGGGTTTTCCAACGTATTAAAAAAGTTAAACATCATGCGATGGAATATAGATTCATCAATAGTATTCGGGGGATTTAGTAGCAAGGATAGATCAGCATTGGTATTAGCAAGCAGGGTTTTGGCAGCGACACCCCTGGACATGGCGAAGTCACGTAAGTAAACCATATAATCACCAGAAGTAAATCCGGTATTTTGCAGCGTTTGGTCTGGGGGCATTTATGCGACCTCTAATAACCAGTGAGTTGCTACCTTAGCACCTGTATTCTTTTTAGACAATAGGGCATAGTTATCGTAATACGAGAGATCTCAGATGCCCGGTAATACTTGCAGATAGAGGCCAGAGGAACACATGAAGAATCGATTAAACAATGCTGTAGTGGCTATTACTGGCGCGGGTTCTGGCATTGGCAGGGCTTTGGCTCTTGCCTGTGCTAATCAAGGTGCAAAGCTGGCTATCAGTGATATTAATGCTGATGCTTTACAGTCAACTTTTGAGGCTGCCAAAGCCGAAAATAGTCATATTGAAGTTACTCAGCAGGTACTTGATGTATCGGATAAGCAACAGGTTTCTGACTGGGCCAAACAAACCTCTGAACATTTTGGGGTGGTTAATGTCATTATTAATAATGCCGGGGTAGCGGTTTCTTCAAGTGTTGAAAGCATTGAATATGCTGATTTTGAATGGTTAATGAACATTAACTTCTGGGGCGTGGTTTATGGTAGCAAGAGTTTCCTGCCTTATCTTCAACAAGCCTCCTGGGGACATATTGTTAATATTTCCAGTCTGTTTGGACTTATCAGCACACCGAATTCTTCAGCCTATAATGCGGCAAAATTTGCGGTGAGAGGTTTTAGCGAAAGTTTGAGAATAGAACTTATGATGTCAAATGAACACATTACTGTCAGCTGTGTGCATCCTGGAGGCATAAAAACCAATATTGCTAATTCGGCAAGAGAAGGGAAGGGTTTTCTTGGAGTGGCATCACGTATGAGTACATTAGAGCGAAAGCAGCAATTTAATGACAAAATGGCCAGGCTGACACCCGATCAGGCTGCAGAGATTATTATTAAAGGCATGCTCAGAAAAAAAGGCAAAATACTGGTAGGAACTGATGCTAAATGGCTGGACAGGTTGCAACGATTAATGCCTGTTGGCTATCAGAAAATTGTCAAAAGAGTCTTTCGATAAATCTTAATGGACAGAAAATGAAAACAGAACATATCGATATTTTTATTATTGGCGCGGGGCTTTCGGGTATTGGGGTGGCTTATTACCTGCAGAAAAACTGCCCACAGAAATCACTGGCAATTTTTGAAGGACGTGATGCCATTGGTGGAACCTGGGATCTTTTTCGTTATCCGGGGATTCGTTCGGACAGTGATATGTTTACCTATGGTTATCAGTTCAAGCCCTGGACCGATCGGGACTCACTGGCTTCTGGTGATAAAATTCTCAATTATTTAACTGAAACTATCGAAGAAAATAATTTAACCGATAAAATTCGTTTATCCCACCGGGTTAAAAAAATGAACTGGAACAGTGATACTGCTTTGTGGGAACTCACGGTTGAAGTTAATGGACAGATAAAAAATTTCACCAGCAATTTTGCTATCTGTTGCAGTGGTTATTATGATTATCAACAGGGGTATCAACCAGCCTATAAAAATCAGCAGGAGTTTAAAGGTGAATTTGTTCACCCACAAAACTGGCCAGAGTCATTAGATTATAACAATAAAAAAGTGGTTGTTATCGGCAGTGGTGCAACTGCGGTGACACTGGTCCCCAGTATGGCAAAACAGGCAAAACGGGTCACCATGCTGCAGCGTTCACCTACCTATATCGCCTCCATTCCCATGCAGGACTGGTTTTTAAAATTGATGTTCTTTTTATTACCAGAAAAATGGGCTTCCCGTATAGTGCGTAAAAGAAACATTATCCGCGGTAACTTTTATTATTATTACATGACCAAAAACCCTGAAAAAGCAAAAAAGAAAATTGCCAAAGAGCAGGATAAATTACTGTCCCCATCGATAGATAGAAAGCATTTCAAGCCCAGTTATAATCCATGGGATCAACGATTCTGCCTGATCCCGGATGGTGATTTATTTGATGCGTTGAATGAGGGCAAAGCCGATATTAAAACAGATATTATTGATAAATTTGTAGATAACGGCATCCTGTTGAAATCCGGTGAAACATTAGAGGCAGATATTATTGTCAGTGCTACAGGGCTGAATGTAAAGATTTTATCGGGTATAGATTTAACCCTGGACGGTGAAAAAGTATCCTTTGGCGATAAAATGTTTTATCGCGGCGTTTTACTGGAAGACATCCCTAATCTGGGATTTGTTTTCGGTTATACTAATGCGTCATGGACCTTAAAAGTCGAACTGGTAAGTCAGTATATCGCACGGGTAATAAATTTCATGGATGAAAATAACATGTCAGTTTGTGTGCCCAAAGATATTAGTCAGGTAAAGCGAGAGTTATTCTTAAATTTAACTTCCGGCTATATTCAACGAGCCCAGGAGCAGATTCCAAAACAGGGCGCAGAACAACCCTGGCGCCTGGAACAAAATTATAATAAGGATAAGGCACAATTGAAGGGTGTTGAAATTGATGATGGGGTGTTGCAGTTTTTTTAAGGGGTAAATATGGTTTCACAACGGAATGTATTTTCAATATTCTTTATCTCAACTTTCTCTTTCTGAACATTATTAACATCATTTTTTTGTAGAAGGCAATAGACTCAATTAATGTCCTGAACAGAGCATAGTCTTAATCAGCCTGTACGTAGGTAGCCTTAAAATGTCATCGTCATCCTGAGTTTATCGAAGGATCTTAAGAACATAC